>BQJG01000016.1 GCA_021604585.1 Hyphococcus sp. | reverse complement strand
ACTTCCGGCGGGCGCTGGTGGTTGTACATCGACTGGCGCGTCAGGGGCAGAGCCATCATCCGCTCGATGGGGCGGCGCGCGCGTTCGATGATTTCGGGATCGATCAGCACCTCATGCTCCATGGTCTGGAGCGAGCGTAGAATCTTCGGCAGGCTGATCATCTTCATATAGGGGCAGAGATTGCAGGGCCGCACGAAATCCACATTCGGATTTTCCAGCGCCACATTGTCTGACATCGAACACTCAGTGATCAGCACCACGTTTTTCGGCTGATTGTCTTTCACGTAATTGCTCATGCCGCTGGTCGAGCCGGCGAAATCGGCCTCGGCCAGAACATCCGGCGGGCATTCGGGGTGCGCCAGGACAATGACGCCCGGATTGCCCTCGCGGATTTCGCGAATGTCTTCGGCGGTGAAGTGTTCATGCACTTCGCAAGCGCCGGCCCAGGTGACGATTTTAATGTCGGTCATCGCCGCGACGTTTTTCGCGAGATACTGGTCGGGGATTAAGATCACCGTATCCGTGCCGAATTCCTTGGCCGCATGTTCGACAACTTCGACCGCATTCGACGAAGTGCAGCAGATGTCGGTCTCGGCTTTCACATCGGCGGTGGTGTTCACATAGGTGACCACCGGCACGCCGGGATATTTCTGTTTTAACAGCCGCACATCCTCGCCGGTGAGCGAGGCGGCGAGGGAGCAGCCCGCATTTGGATCGGGGATCAGGACGGTTTTGTCCGGGCAGAGAATTTTCGACGTCTCGGCCATGAAGTGAACGCCCGCCTGAACGATGATGTCCGCATCTGACTTCGCCGCTTCCTTGGCGAGCTGCAGCGAGTCGCCGGCGAAATCGCCGACACAGTAAAAAATCTCCGGCGTCATGTAGTTATGCGCTAGGATCACCGCGTTCTTTTCTTTCTTGAGATCGTTGATCGCAGCGATATAGGGCGCCATTGTGCGCCACTCGATTTCAGGAATCTTTCTGGCGACGCGCGGATAGAGGTGATCTGTCTTGCGCTTGACCTCATCCGTATAGGGGAGGGGCGCGGGTCTGGTTTCGGTTATCACCGGTGCTGATGAATCTGGCATCTTGTCGCCTCCAGCAGTAGCCGCCTGAAGATCAGGCAATATGCTCAACTAGAGCATATATAGGGCCAAAAAATCAGCCCACAAGGGCTAAGGACGGAACCCTAGTGAAAAACCCTGCTTCGTCAACAACGGTTTGCCTGATTTGAACCGCTTGCGATTCACGTCTGATTCCATCTGGAAAAGCCTCAGGATTTGGCTGCTGCACGCCAAAATTACGTTAGCCTTGACTAACTAATGATTTCAGATACTATGTTAGTTATGGCTAACGGAAGTAAATTTGAAGCCTTAGCGGTTCCGACCCGGCGGGTGGTGTTTGAAAAGCTCCGGGCCGGGCCAATGTCTGTCGGCGATCTCGCTGCCGGGCTGCCGGTGACGCGTCCGGCCGTGTCTCAGCATTTGAAAATATTGAAGCATGCGGGGCTGGTCGCCGAACATCGTGAGGGTGTTAAACGCATTTATCGTCTTGATGCGGAGGGAATTGCTGAAATTCGCGATTACTTCGACCGGTTCTGGGATGGAGCGCTTGACGCCTATAAACGGTCGCTGGAAGCGAAAGACGCCTGACAAATCGTGAAGATGGATACTGAAGATGGAAAAAACCGCTACAATCGATCCGGTCGTCAAAACAATTGAACTTAAGGCTTCTGCCGAGAAAGCCTTCGCGCATTTCACTAATAACATTCACGTTTGGTGGCCTTTAGCGGAACATTCCTTGTCTGGTGCAAACGCCGTTAATGTCGTGTTTGAAGCAAAGCCTGACGGACGTATTTTTGAGATCGACAAATCCGGCACAGAACGTGAATGGGGCCGGGTGCTCGACTGTGCGCCGCCGCATCGCGTCGTGTTTTCCTGGATACTTGAAGAGCCAGAAAAGCGAACGGAAATCGAAGTCGTCATTAAAGAAAAAGGCGAACACGCCTGTGTGCTGACATTGATCCATTATGGCTGGGAAAATAGGTCCGACGGGGCTCAATGGCGCGGCTACTATGATGAAGGCTGGAACCCAGTCCTGGGCGAATATCTGAAGACGCTACTAAATTAATTGCAGCAGATCATTCGCCGGCTCTTCGCAGACGGGGGATTGCAAGGCCTGAGGCGGCGCGGTCCTTAAGCCCCTCGCGGTCACGGCGAAACAGCGCTGCGGGACGGCCGCCGCCTTCGCCGGTTGTTTCTCCGGTCGGTTCGACAAATCCGGACTTTTCAACACTTCTGCGGAAATTCTGTTTGTGAAACTCGAACCCGACGATCGCCTCCACCGTGCGTTGGAGCTGCAGCAGGGTGAAGGAAGGTCCGATCATTTCAAATATCACCGGACGGTATTTCAGTTTGCCGCGCAGCCGGCCGATGGCGGTGGCGAGGATGCGGCGGTGGTCTGAAATCATTGCAACGCCGAATTCACCGGATATTGGGCGTACGCCCGAGGGTGATTCAAGCCCCGCTGCCTCACGGTCGCGCCAGGCTTCGATGGCAAGGCCCGCTTCATACATCACTTCATAACGGTCCAGTGCACGCTCTTCCTCCCAGCCAAATCCATTGCGGCCGAAGGCGGTATTGATGCGTAAGGCGCGAGACTGCCTCATTACCCGCATTTCAGCGCTTTTCACCCAATGATCAAGCGCCGGGCTGATCCGCTCACGAATGATTGGCGGCTCACCGCCGCGCCAATCCTCCCAGGGGAAGAATGAATACCAGTCCGACCACAGCGCATCTGCTGCGAGCACTTCAGCCGGCGCCGGCGCAAGGGCCAGATAACCGACAGATATCACGCGTTCTCCGGCGCCGCCGGCAAGCGCCGCTGCGGGCGCTTCGCGGCCCTTGTCGCCAAATGTGTAAAGCTGTTCCACATAGCCGAGAGAAACGCTTGTCTGACGCTCCACCCATTCGCGCAGGCCAATTTCGAAAGTGCGGTGGCGTTGCGGATCGAACGGTCCGTAGGGCAGCGCGAGGTCTCGCACAGGCCCGCCAAGCGGCGCACGCACGCACAAAACTTCCGGACGGTCGCCGTCAACCACAGCGATGACAGCGTTGAGCGCGATGGCGACATTCGAGACGAGTGGTGTGACGGAGGCCTTGGTCATGCACCGTCTATGGCGGATTTATGGGGCGACAGGCAAGGTCACAACGGGCGCAGCGACCGTAGAACAGCAAGGACACATATCGAGGATAGCCGTGACCATCCGGTCATCCCGGCCAAGGATCGCGTCCGCTTCTGAAACGAGCAAGACATTCGGGTCGGCATGCGGTGCAGCCTCGCGAAGACGCTTGGCGATTTTCTGTTCACAAACGCCGCCTTCGCGAACGCAGGTTAGAATATAGGCGATGGCCATGGAACGGGCGACGCCGCGATGGCAGTGGATGAGAATGTTATCGTTGCTCGTCGCCCAGTCGCGAGCGATTTTTAAGATCGCCGGCGCCATATCTGTTTCACTCAACTTTTGGTCAAGCCTGAGGTGGCGTTCTTTCGGCAAGCTGCGGAAGGGCGCGGGCGTCACATCATTTGTATCGAGGATCGAGATGACATAGCCCGGCTGATGACGCGCAAAGGCGTCGGCGGCGGCGTCCAATGAACTTACGACAATAAACGGCATGATTTCGATATGTGCGCGCGGGGCATTCCAAGCTTTAACTATACAGGCTCCGGCCGCTGGCGGTACTCACCAGCGACAGTTTCAGTCAGAAGATAGAGATTTCGCGGGTTCAGGAAAACGTCAGCGCGCTCACACTCGCTTGATCTGCCGAAAATGTTATCTCGTGGTTATGCCGTGGCGGATTTGAGTTGAGCCGCAAGCTGGTGAAAGCGCTTCAAATAAGCCTTTTGGGCTTCTGTTGTAGTCATGGCGGCGAGGCTCAAGGGCGTCACGCCTGTCGCGGCGCCAAAGAATTTTCGCGCCTCGGAAACCTCAAAGCCGGCAAGTTGTACGGCTTCGAAATAGGCGCTGGCGCGGTCAGCGCGCTTGATCAGCTTTTCGACTGTTTCAGGCAAATGCGCCGGCAGGCCAAACCGCAAATGGATCGCTTGCATCAGACGGGTCTCGATGACTTTGTACTGCCCGCCGAGTTGCGCCTTGAAGGGTGATATCATATCGCCAATGACAAATTCAGGCGCATCGTGGAGCAGAGCGGCGAGGCGCCATTTTGCAGGCCAGCCGGGTTTCAACTCTCCGCAGAAATTTTCAACGATCAGCGAGTGCTGCGCAACATTGAACGGGATGGGGCCTTTCGTCTGGCCATTCCACCGGGCGACCCGCGCGAGGCCGTGGGCGATGTCTTCGACTTCGACATCCATGGGCGATGGATCGAGCAGATCGAGACGGCGCCCGGAAAGCATTCTCTGCCATGCGCGCGGCGGCATGTTTGCTGCGGTAGCGGAAGAGCGCGGCGCCATGTTAATCCTTCTGTTCAGTGCAGAGGGCACGGGCCTAGCAAAGCCATATCCGGGCGGCAAGGCGTCTGAATCGACGAGTCGGGGGTGACTTGCGCTGGTCTGCGCTCAAATCGGCTTGAGCTGATTGCGGGAAAGTCCCATGTTGTGGGTCAGTAAGGCGTAAGAGAACACACCAAAGGAAAAGGCGAACGGGAAATCCGTTTGAAAGGGGTGCGAAAATGACGACTTCCGACTATCGAGAACCAGCGCGGTCCAGCGGCATGGCCTGGGTTATGGCGCCGGTGATCATGATTTTATTTCTGGGCGCGGCGCTATCCGTCGGCGCTTATTTCTATGGCGATCCGCAGCTCACGGTCGCAGAATCCATGGCCGCAGGCTTTGGCGGTCTTGCAGCGCTTATCGTGGGCCTGATTGCTACCGTCTTCGGCTTGGTTGTCGGCCTGATCGGCGCGCTGATCGGACTTGTCGCAGCAGGCGGTGCGGTCGCCATGACATTGTTTATCGTCGGCTCGCCGTTGATCGCGATTATCTTGATAGTGATGTTGATGCGCCGGCCAAAATCAGAATGCCCTGATCCCGGCGCACACGGATAATACAGAACCGGTCGAAGTGGACCGGGAGGAAACGAAAACCCGCCTCGTCCGATGAGACAAGGCGGGTTTTTTTCTTGGCCGTTATTGTTCTGGCGTTTCTTCTTTCGCCGGTTCTTCAGCGGCTTTCTTTTTACTGAACAGAGCGTTCAATCCCTGATTGATCAGGACTTCTTCTGTTGATTGAGTATTCGCTTCCTGACCGCCATTCGGGTCGCCTTGTTCATCGGTCTTCTTCTGCTGGCCGCCGAGGATGCCTTCGAGCAGGGTGCGCGCCGGATCTTTTTCTTCTTCGGCTGCTCCTTCAGCGCCATCTTCTTTTTTCTCGCGGCCGCTCAGCACATTTTGCAGCGTGCGCTGCAGGCCGGTGCGCGCAAGGGTTTCCGCATCAATCGCGATGGTGGGTTTGGAGAAGGTGCCGCCAACGCGCACCGGAACCGTGATTGATTTACCGCCTTCTCCATTCATTTTCGACGTGCCTTTGGGCAGCAAACGCAAGTCGATTGTCTGCGCCGCCAAATTGATCGTGCCATTGCCGGTCATGGCGAGATATGGCCCGTTCAAGGTGATCGTCGGTGCGTTGACAAGGCCATTTGTGATGGAGAAGTCAGACAGAAACTCGGAGAAATCGGTTTGCTCCGTGGGGCCGCGCGCCTGTGCCACCGCGCGTTGCAAGGCAGCCGGATTAAACCCTTCCTGAAATTCGCCGACGGCCCGCACCAATGCCGCAATGTTGACGCCTTTCAACGCGCCATCGGCGAGGTCAAACCCGCCGGAACCGACAATTGAACTCATGATCGCCGACTGGCTTGCGCCTGTTGCATTGAAGTTCAGTTTGAATGAACCGACGCCCAAAAGATTGTCATGCTTTAAAAGGTCAGCCGACAATGGCTGCGCCTTCACGGCGCCGACATCAAAATTTCCTGCGAAGGATGGCGTTGCGCCGCGGGCATTCACCACCATGCGTCCGGACCCCTGACCGCCATACATGGAAAGCTCGGGAATCTCAGCCGTCATGCGGCCGGCGTCGATGGTGAGTTTGATGCGGCTCTCGCCAAATTCGAGATCGTTGATGAAGATTGAGTTGGTCGAAATATCAAAATCCGCATCGACATTGCCGAGGCTGGCGAAATCCATTTTTGCATCCGACCATGCCGGGAAGCCTTCGGTGCTTTGTGCGGGCGGCGGCATATAGGGGCGAAGGTCAAGCTTGTCCGTAGACAGAACGCCGCTGGCTTTCGGGCGCACGCCAGCCCAGTTCAGCGTTATGGCGCCTTGGGCGGTGATCTCGTCAAATGTGATGTCGGCGTTTTCGAGCCGCATGGAGGTGTCGCCGCCGTCAATGTTGCCTTTGACCGAAAGATTGTCGAAGCCCGGCGCGTCGGCCAGCGGGGTTCCCGCCAATGCAGCGAAGGCTGGCAGGTCAGGCGCCGAAAGGCTTGCCGGGCCGGAATAACGCAAGCCCTCTTTCGTTGCGATGGACAGATCGGCGCCCATGCTGGAGTCGCCAATTGTCAAATCGAGTTTCAAATTGCTGGGTTCGTTCGCCATCATCTCGGCGAGGCTTGTCAGCACCAAATCGACGCTGGCGGGCGCGTCCTGAAAAACCATCGTGCCTTTCGCTTCCAGCGGTTCAGCGAGGCTTTTAAGTACGACCTTCAAATCGATATTGCTGGCGGCATAGATCTTGCCCGCAGCCGCATCTGCAAACTGCGCCGCGCCTTCGACAATGCGGACGTCGCCGAGTTTCAATTCACGCAGGCTCCCGCTGGAGCTGGTTTCAGCACTCGCTTCGGCGTCGTCATTGGTGCGCGCGAGGTTCCAGTTTACTGCGCCATTTTTCGCGCGCGCCAGGCGAATGTCAGGGCGCGTCAACACGAAGCGGTCGATCTCAACGGATTTTGATAAGAGCGGTATCAATTTGACGCCAATATCCGCCGCTTCCACCCGCACCAGATAGTCGCCGTCAAACCCTTCGGCGTTCGCGACTTCCAGGTTGTCCACCTGAAAGGCGGTGCGCGGAAAGATCCGGAAGGAAAGTTTGTCGCCAATCGTGACGTCACGGCCAAGCGCGGCGGAAGCTTGCGCCTCAATCTGTGGCTTGAACGCCGCCACCGGGATTAGCCCCGGAAGGAACAGGAGCACTGCTAACGCCACAGCGACCAAGGCGACGAGAAAGAAAAAAATACGGCTCATGATTGACCTTCTTGAGACTGTCACATCCGACAGGCGAATTTGGCGCTACTATTAGCGTATATCCAGCGGCAAGAGAACCTTACGGTTCCAGCGCGATTATCGTTACCGCGTGATCCCGGCCGCATCGGCGAGGTGTATTTTCTGTAATTTCGGGCTAGACTGCCAAGAGGGAAAACCATGCGCGCGCCCATTGCCAGCTCGCGCAATTACAGCGAATGCGGGCGGCGCCCGCATTGAGAGGGGCGGCTATGAGACTTCCTGCTTTCAGCGCATTCGGTGCGTCCATTGCCTATGTCGTAACGCATTTCTTGACCTTGCTGCGGATCAGCTGGCTGCCGGCGCTGCTGTTGATGGCGGTCTTCGTCTATGTGGCGCCGTCGATGCTGGATGCGCAGATGAACATGGCCATGGCCGAAGGCGACGCGCCCGGTCAGGCGGCGATGATGGCGGCGATGGGCGAAAATCTGAAGGCTACCGGGTTTCTCTATCTCGCCTCGGCGATTTTTTATCCGATGCTGATCGCCGGCGTGCTGCGCCATGTGGTTCGGGGCGAGGCGCCGCGCCTGCCGTTCTATCTGTGGTTCGGCGGCGACGAGTTTCGCGTGCTCATCAGCTATATTTTGCTTATCGTCATGGCGATACTTCTGTCCGTTGTCGGCATGCTCGCAATCATGGTGGTCGGCATCGTCTCCGCAATGGTGTCGCAGGCGGTGGGCGGCATCATCATGCTGGTTCTGTCACTGGCGTTTGGCGTTGCGGTTATCTGGTTCATGCTGCGGATGTCCGTCGTTTTTCCCGCCTCCGTCGGTGAGCGAACGATTGGCATTGCCCGCTCCTGGTCGCTGACCAAAGGCAATGCGTGGAACCTGTTCTTTTACTGGCTGCTCTGGATGATCATCCTGATGGTGATTTGCGTGGTCTATGTGATGTTCGCCGTTGGCGATTTTCTCAGTCTGATCCCGGAGATGATCGCCGCCGGCGCCGACGAAGCTGCAATGCAGGAAATCGAACAGAAGATGTTGTCCATCGAATCCAGCCTCTATGACCGGTCCTCGCCGGGCTTCTGGCCGTATATCGTCTCGACCTATCTCTATACGGTCGTTTCGTTTGCGTTCAGCACCGCCGCCAGCGGCGTCGCTTATCGCTACCTCGCCGGCGAACAGCGCGGGTAGGAGGGCGGCCGAGCGGCGATTCGCGGTGCGGGGATAGTGCTTGTCACAAGAGCATAATCTCGCTCACCCAAATTTTTGTACAAAATTAGAACAAATCTGAAAAACTCTTTATTTTCAGCTATATAAAAGTCTTGCAAAAAAAGAACAAAAAGCGTACATAGGCGGTTCATTGACAGGAGGGTTCCTGTTCGGGCAACGGAGGCGGCAGTGATTAAAGGCGGATTGCGAGTAGTGGGAGCGGGCGACGTGGACAAATCAAAAGCGCTGGAAGCAGCGATTTCCCAGATCGACAAGGCTTTTGGCAAGGGCTCGCTGATGCGTCTGGGCGACAAGAACGTCGTCGACATTGAATCCATTTCCACCGGCTCTCTCGGGCTCGATATCGCGCTCGGCATTGGCGGTCTGCCAAAGGGCCGGGTGGTCGAAATTTACGGCCCGGAAAGCTCTGGTAAGACGACGCTGACCCTGCATGTGGCGGCCGAGACGCAAAAGGCCGGCGGCACCGCCGCTTTCATCGACGCCGAACATGCGCTTGATCCGGTCTATGCGCAAAAGCTCGGGGTTAATCTCGACGAGCTTTTGATTTCACAGCCGGACACGGGCGAGCAGGCGCTTGAAATCGCTGACACGCTGGTGCGGTCCGGCGCGGTCGATGTGTTGATTATCGACTCCGTTGCAGCGCTGACGCCGCGCGCTGAACTGGAAGGCGAGATGGGCGATTCCCTTCCGGGCCTTCAAGCGCGATTGATGAGCCAGGCGTTGCGCAAGCTGACGGGCTCGATTTCTAAATCCAATACGCTGGTGATCTTCATCAACCAGATCCGCATGAAGATCGGCGTGATGTTCGGTTCGCCGGAAACAACGACCGGCGGCAATGCGCTGAAATTTTATTCCTCCGTGCGCCTCGATATTCGCCGCATCGGCGCCATCAAGCAGGGCGAGGACGTGGTCGGAAACCAGACGCGCGTGAAAGTCGTCAAAAACAAAGTGGCGCCGCCCTTTAAGCAGGTCGAATTCGACATCATGTATGGCGAAGGCGTTTCGAAAATGGGCGAACTGATTGATCTGGGCGTCAAGGCCAATGTGGTTGAAAAATCGGGGTCCTGGTTCTCCTATAATTCCGAGCGGCTTGGGCAGGGGCGTGAAAACGCCAAACAGTTCCTGCGCGATAATCCGGATATCGCCAATACCATCGAAAAGTCTATTCGCGCCAATGCCGGTCTAGTGGCCGAAGAGTTGCTCGTCGGCGACAGTGGTGAAGACGGTGACAGTCTCGCTGCTGAGGCTTGATTTAACAAAAGCTGATTGGCTGGAGCGAACAAACTTCCTGGTGCCGTCAATTCGCAGAGCAGGCGAATTTGACGGCATGAGGAGCGCATAGAAATTACGAGTAATTGCCGCGTATAAAGCGCTCAGCTCACAAGTAACTTACAGTTGAACGCGTCAAGACCGAACGGCTGCTCATAGAGCTTTCTCTGATACTTCGACCGGAGCATGGTCAGGCCGTTCTCAGCGGCGCGCTGGTCTCCGCCAGCCTTGACCCCGGTTCAGTTAAACCTGGCCGCGCGCCGCCAAAAACCCGCGCTTTCGTTTGCAGATTCATTCAACCAACGGAGAGAGACATGATTGGATACGTTACCCTCGGGACGAACGACATAGAAAAAGCCGCCAAGTTTTACGACGCACTGCTTGGCGAAATTGGCGCCAAACGCATGATGGAAGGCGATAATTTTATCGCCTGGGGCGCAAGCATGGATAAGCCGGGCCTGGGCGTTATAAAACCTTTCGACGGCAACGCCGCGACCATCGGCAATGGAACGATGATTGCGCTTGCCTGCGACAAACCGGAAACGGTCGACAAGCTCTATAAAAAGGCGATATCGCTGGGGGCGACCGATGAGGGACCGGCGGGCCCCCGCGGCGATACCTTTTACGCGGGATATTTCCGCGATCCCGATGGCAACAAGCTGAATTTCTTCTGCATGACCTAGCGGCCGCCGCCTGGCCGCGCCTGCCTAGACGGGCGGGCGTCATCAGCTTAAGACCTTCACCGCGCTGGCAGTTCTTTGCTGGCGCGGTTTCTTCTTGCGCAGTCAGTGGCTATTGCCCGCCGCCGGTCGCGCCATATTTCTTCGGGCAGGCAGGCGCCAAATGACTTCGTTAAAAGACATTCGCTCTCAGTTTTTGGACTTTTTCGCCGCACGCGATCATACGCCTGTGCCGTCCGCGCCGCTCGTGCCGCAAAACGATCCGACCTTGCTTTTCGTCAACGCCGGCATGGTGCCGTTCAAGAATGTTTTCACCGGCGCCGAAAGGCGTGACTATGTTCGCGCTGCGAGCTCGCAAAAATGCGTGCGCGCCGGCGGCAAGCATAATGACCTCGACAATGTCGGTTATACTGCGCGCCATCACACCTTTTTTGAAATGCTGGGCAATTTCTCCTTCGGCGATTATTTCAAGGAAGAGGCGATCAACGCCGCCTGGACGCTGGTGAACAAGGACTTTGGACTGGCGGCTGATCGTCTGACAGTCACTGTGTATCACACCGATGATGAGGCATTCGATCTGTGGCGGAAAATTTCCGGACTTCCCGAACAGCGCATTATCCGTATTCCAACCAATGACAATTTCTGGGCCATGGGCGATACGGGACCATGCGGGCCGTGCTCTGAAATTTTCTACGATCACGGCGATCATATTCCAGGCGGCCCGCCAGGCTCGCCGGATGAGGATGGCGACCGGTTTGTCGAGATCTGGAACCTCGTTTTCATGCAGTATGAGCGGGTGGCAGGAGGTGAACAGCGCGACTTGCCCAGGCCGTCTATAGACACAGGTATGGGGCTGGAACGTATCGCGGCGGTGTTGCAAGGGGTGCACGACAATTATGATATTGATTTATTCCGTATCCTGATTGCTGCGTCGGTAGACCTTACCGGCCGTCCCGCCAAAGGCGCAGATGCGCCAGCGCATCGCGTGATCGCGGATCATCTGCGCGCCTCCAGCTTTTTAATCGCTGACGGTGTGGGGCCGTCGAATGAAGGGCGCGGCTATGTGCTGCGCCGGATCATGCGCCGCGCCATGCGGTATGCGCATGGGCTTGGCGCCCGTGACCCGCTATTGGCGAGAATCGCGCCAGTGCTGGTGCGCGAAATGGGCGCCGCCTATCCAGAGCTTGTTCGCGCGGAACCGCTTATTGTCGAGACATTACGTTCGGAAGAAGAAAAATTCCGCAGCCTTCTCGATCGCGGCCTGAAATTGCTCGAAGACGAAACCTCGAAGCTTCCAAAAGATGCGGCGCTTCCGGGCGAGGCGGCGTTCAAACTCTACGACACTTTTGGTTTTCCGCTCGACTTGACCCAGGATGCGTTGCGCCGCGAAGGCCGGGCGGTTGATGTTGAGGGCTTTGATAAGGCGATGGCGGCGCAGAAAACAGCCGCGCGCGCCGCCTGGGCGGGTTCCGGCGATACCGCTGATGAAAGTGTCTGGTTTGACCTGCGGGCGGAACATGGCGCCAGCGAGTTTCTCGGGTATATCCACAATGCAGCCGAAGGCGTCGTGCAGGCAATAATTAAGAACGGCAAACCGTTCCAAAGCGCCAATGTTGGAGACAAGGTTGAAATCATCGTCAACCAGACGCCGTTCTATGCAGAATCCGGCGGTCAGTCCGGCGACGCCGGGCGTATCACAACCGATAGCGGCGCTGTCATCATCATTGACGATGTAAAAAAACGCGCCGGCGCGTTGCATGGGCATATCGGCAAGGTTGAAAAAGGATCGGTCAAGACTGGCGACGCCGTTCATCTCGCCATCGACATTCCGCGCCGCGAGCGCATTCGCGCCAATCACTCGGTCACGCATTTGGCGCACGCCGCCTTGCGCGAAGTCCTGGGTGCGCATGTTGCGCAAAAGGGCTCGCTCGTCGCTCATGACCGCATGCGGTTCGACATCACCAACCCAAAGGCCATTAGCGCAGCGGACATCGCCGAGGTTGAGCGTCGCGTCAACGCGGTTATTCGTCAGAATTCGCCGGTCGAAACACGGATCATGTCCTATGATGACGCGGTTGATTCCGGCGCCATTGCGCTCTTTGGCGAGAAATATGACGATGATGTTCGTGTGCTGAGCATGGGCGAGTCTCTAACAGATGATGCAAAGCCCTTCTCTGTTGAACTTTGCGGCGGCACCCATGTGCGCCGAACTGGCGACATCGCCTTATTCAAGATTATCAGCGAGAGCGCCGTGTCGGCCGGGGTCCGCCGGATTGAAGCGCTGACCGGAGAAGCCGCAAGGGTCTATCTGGAAGATCAAGCCTTGCTCGCGCGGCAAGCATCGGACGCCTTAAAAACCACCATTGACGATTTGCCCATTCGCGTCGAAGCGCTGGTTGCTGAGCGCAAAAAACTGGAACGCGAATTGGCCGAGGCGAAAAAGCAGTTGGCGCTTGGCGGCGGCAGCGCTTCCGCCGACGATGAAATCACCGAGATTGGCGGCGTGAAATTTGTTGGCCGTGTGCTTGAGGGGGTCGCGGCGAAGGATTTGCGCGGCCTTATTGATCAGGCGAAACAAAAAATGGGCTCAGGTGTCGCGGCGTTTGTCGGCGTAAATGACGGCAAGGCGGCGCTTGCTGTTGGCGTTACGGATGATCTGAAGGCGCGGTTGTCGGCGGTTGATCTTGTGCGTGCGGGCGCCGAAGCGATCGGCGGCAAAGGCGGGGGCGGACGGCCCGACATGGCGCAGGCTGGAGGGCCCGACGGCGCGAACGCCGCCGCAGCCATTAAGAGTATCGAACAGGCAATTGCCGGTTAAACGCGATTAGTTGCGGATCGAAACACCGCCGCCTGACGATTTGTCGATATTGGTGTTTTTTGGACCGCCATACACGGTGATGTCGCCACCGCTTGAAGCATCAGCCGTAACGCTGTCCGACGCATAAATATCGAGATCGGCGCCCGATGAGACATCGGCAATGGCGGAGCTGCATTTCAAATCAGCGGCTTTGAGATCAGCGCCGCTGCTGCCATCCGCGCGCAGATTGTTGCAGGTTCCGCTCAATGTCGCGTCCGCGCCGCTTGAGACGGAGGCCGTAAATTCCTTGGCGTCAATCCCGCTCGCGGTGAGGTCGGCGCCGCTCGAAACGTCAACGCCGGAAAGCGACGGCGTGGTCACATAAACCATAACCCGCCATTTGCGCCCCATGGTGAAAAAGGACCGGTCATTTTGACGCCCGATTTTCAGGGTTTCGCCACGCAGTTCAACACGCAGGCGCTCCAACGCTTCGGCGTCGCCTTCTGCACGGATTGAATAGTCGCCGCCGACAGTGACTTTTACGTCTGTGCCGGCGGAGGCGTCGATCTCGCTAAAACCAGTGAAGTCAAAAGTTTGGGTCTCTGCATGAGCGAGCGTTAGTGCGGTGAGTGAAACAGCGCTCGAAATAGCGATGAGTTTTGTCGTTATGTTCATTGTATTTCCCTTTTCTTTTTGCGCCGTAGACTTTGTCTTATCAGCGCTTAGTCGCGATTGGCGGTAATCGGTGGTTTGACGACAATGCGTCCGCCGGAAGAGCGGTCTATGCTGACGCGTTCCGGCGTTCCATAGACCGCCATATGGCCGCCGCTCGACGCATCTCCGGCAACAGAATTCAGCACAGCGATTTCGCCGTGGCCGCCGCTGGAGACATCAACACTCGCACTGCCGCAGATAAACCCGCGGGCATTTAGGTTGGCGCCGCTTGAGAGATCGACAGCACACGTATCGCTGCGTCCGCTGACTTCAGCAAAAGAGCCGCTTGAGAGATCGAGGGTGAATTGACGTGAATCGATTTTCGTCAGGGTTGAAATGGAGCCAGACGAGGCGTCAAGCGCGCGAATTTTGGGCGCACTCACAGTAATTTTGTAACTGGCTTTCTTTTGATGCCAGCGCAAACGATTCCACTCGCGCGACAATGTAAGCACGCCGTCGTTCACTTCGATTTCGAGATCGCTGAAATCGCCGTCTTCCGATTCGACGTTTACCGATTGCGCCCCGTCAGCGACCGCCGCAAGATGCAGGCCCGCAGAAATTTCGATGCGATCAAAGGCAGGCAGGTCAAAACTGCGGGTTTCTGCTGCGGCCGGCAGGGCAATCGCGCTTGCGGCAAGGCCAAGCAAAACGGCGGATCGGTACATGATCAAGGCTCCTTGAAGGGTGTTACGCAACGCCCCAAGCCCCAATGCTGCCACGCAGCGCGGGCGATTGCGAGCCATATGCGCCGAACCGCCTTTAATCTGCGGGGAAGGGCGTGAACCCCTTATATTATGCGGGTTTGGGCCCCAATTCCGGCCAGAATCCTGCCTAAGCCGTCATTGCCTTGCGGAAGTTTTCATCCAGTTTTTCAAGGAAGCCGGCGGTTGTGAGCCATTTCTGCTCAGCCCCGATGAGGAGCGCCAAATCCTTAGTCATATGGCCGCCTTCAACAGTTTTGATCACGGTCCGCTCTAGGGTGGCCGCAAATTTGCTGAGCTCGGCATTGCCGTCGAGCTTGCCGCGATGCGCCAGCCCGCGTGTCCAAGCGTAGATTGAAGCGATGGAGTTGGTCGAGGTTTCTTCACCGCGCTGGTGGGCGCGATAGTGCCGCGTGACGGTCCCGTGCGCCGCCTCGGCCTCGACCGTTTTTCCGTCCGGCGTCATCAGCACCGAGGTCATCAGCCCGAGCGATCCGTAACCCTGTGCAACCGTATCCGACTGCACGTCGCCGTCGTAATTCTTGCAGGCCCAAACATAACCGCCGGACCATTTCAAACAGGCCGCGACCATGTCGTCGATCAGACGGTGCTCATAGGTCAGTTTGTGCTCGGCGAACTTTTCCTTGAATTCATTTTCATACATGTCGGCGAACAGGTCTTTGAAGCGTCCGTCATACTTTTTCAGGATCGTGTTTTTCGTCGACAAATAGAGCGGATATTTGCGCTGTAAGGCGTAATTGAAACAGGCGCGGGCAAAGTCAGTGATCGATTGATCGAGGTTGTACATGCCCATATAGATGCCGGCGGACGGTGCATCGAATACTTCCTGTTCCTGGACTTCGCCGTTCTCGCCTTCCCATTTCATGGTCAGCTTGCCCTTGCCGGGAAACAGCATGTCCGATGCGCGATATTGGTCGCCGAACGCATGACGGCCGATGATCACCGGCTGGGTCCAGCCAGGCACCAGACGCGGCACGTTGCGCATGATGATCGGCTCGCGGAAAACTACCCCGCCAAGGATGTTGCGGATCGTGCCGTTGGGCGATTTCCACATTTTCTTCAGGCCGAATTCTTCGACACGGGCTTCGTCCGGCGTGATCGTGGCGCATTTGACCGCCACGCCGTATTTCTTGGTCGCTTCGGCCGCATCAATCGTGATCTGGTCGTCGGTGGCGTCGCGGCTTTCCATGCCGAGGTCGAAATATTTAAGGTCGATATCGAGATAGGGATGGATCAGCTTGTCCTTGATCATCTGCCAGATGATCCGGGTCATTTCGTCCCCGTCCATTTCAACGACTGGATTTTCGACTTTGATTTTCTGCATGGAATTTCCTACCGGACTGTCTGGGCGTATGGGGAAAACAACGCTGCGATTGTGCTGTATGATTGAATTGGGGCGCTCTTAGCAGAGGGGCGCGCAGAATGAAAAGGGGTCGCGCCAATTTGTACGGAATTGGCGCGGCTGGAGGCCGCAGGGACATGCCGTCGAAGCAAATGAGCGCTCGAGAAATGGTGGAAAAAGGTCGAATCGCGCGGCGCGACGGGCGCAGCGTGCTCACGCCTGCTCCGCTTTTCGTGCTGGTCGAACCACAGATGGGGGAGAATATCGGCGCCGCGGCGCGGGCAATGCTGAATTTCGGATTATCTGGCCTACGGCTGGTGAGCCCGCGCGACGGCTGGCCCAATGAGCGGGCGGGCGCCATGGCCGCCGGCGCCTCTATGGTGATCGACCAGACACGGGTGTTTGGGACGACAAATGAGGCGCTCGCAGACTGCAACTATGTGTTGGCCACCACGGCGCGTCCGCGAGAGGTGCTGATACCGGTATTGGAGCCGGCCGAGGCGGCGGCCACATTGAAAGCCAGAATCGACCGCGGAGAAAATTGCGCAGTGCTGTTTGGCGGCGAACGCTCAGGACTTTCCAATGAAGACGTCATGCGCGCCGATGCGATTATCTCTATTCCAGTCAATCCGGCTTTTGCATCTTTAAATCTGGGGCAGGCCGCATTGATTGTCGCCTATGAATGGGCGCGCGCGGATGGACGCAAATCACTCGCCGCAGAGCTCTATGAAGCCGAGCCAGCATCGAAAGAAAACTTCGAGCGCTTGTTTGGGCACCTCATCGCGGAGCTGGACGACGCAGGATATTTTCTCGTTCCAAAAAAGCGGCCGACGGTGGAGCGCAATATCAAAGCTGCGTTGACGCGCGCCGGGATGACGGAAGCGGAAGTGCGCACTTTTCGAGGCGTGATCAAAGCGCTTGTCAATCCGCGCAAGCGAAACGACACTTAATCTTTATGCCAAGCGAAAAGGGGCGTTTGCAATGATGAAACATGCCGGTGCAGCGTTAATGCTTCTTGCGGCCGCGTGCGGAAACCAGTCCGATGCGCAATCGCAATCAACCTATGACGTCATTATCAAGGGCGGAACAGTATTTGACGGCTCAGGCGCACCTGGTGTTGTTGAGGATGTCGCCATCACTGGAGACAGGATCGCCGCGATTGGCGACCTTTCAAGTGCAACCGCGCTGGTTGTCGTCGATGCGACAGGAAAGGCGGTCTCGCCGGGCTTCATCAATATGCTGAGCTGGGCTGTCGAAGATTTGATTGAGGATGGGCGCAGTCTTGGCGATTTGAGTCAGGGTGTCACGCTGGAAGTGTTTGGCGAAGGCGTCTCTTATGGTCCGTGGTCAGATACAATTAAGGCCGAGGCGAAGAAGCGTCAGTCCGACATTACTTACGATATCGACTGGACGACGCTGGGCGAGTATCTGGAATCGCTGGAGCGGCGCGGCATTTCGCCAAATGTCGCATCGTTTGTCGGCGCGACCACCTTACGCGCCTCCGTCATTGGTTATGACAATCGCGCGGCGACGCCTGAACAACTTGAGCAAATGCAGGAGATGGTCCGCGAGGCCATGCGCGAAGGCGCTATGGGCGTTGGGTCATCACTAATTTATGCGCCGGCAAATTTTGCCGACACAAATGAATTGATCGCGCTCGCGTCTGCGGCGGGCGAATATGGCGGGATGTATATTTCGCATATGCGCTCGGAATCGCAGCAGCTTCTCGAAGCCTTGGATGAGTTGATCGAAATTGCGGAAACGGCGGGCGTATCTGCGGAAATCTATCATTTGAAAGCCAGCGGCCAGACCAACTGGGGCAAGCTTGATCAAGTAATCGCCAAGGTCGAGGCGGCCCACGCGCGCGGCCTTAAAATTACTGCTGACATGTATGCCTATCCGGCAAGTTCGACGGGGCTGGACGCCGCCATGCCGCTTTGGGTGCAGGAGGGCGGTTATGAAAAATGGGCCGAGCGGCTGAAAGATCCCGTTGTCCGCGCGCGCGTCGCGGAAGCAATTCTAAATCCGTCGCCCGATTTTTTCAGCGGCATCACCAATGCTGGCGGGCCGGAAGGCGTCCTGCTTGTTGGTTTCCGCAATCCTGACTTGCGCAAATATATTGGCAAGACACTGGCGGAAGTCGCCGAGGAACGCGGTACGCTCTATCCCGAAACAGCGATGGATCTCGTTATCGAAGACGGCAGCCGGGTTCAGGTGGTTTATTTTTCCATGTCGGAAGAAAACATCGCCAAAAAGATTGCCTTGCCTTGGGTCAGTTTCGGGTCTGACGGCGGCTCCATGGCGCCGGAGGGCGTTTTTCTGAATGAGAGCACCCACCCGCGCGCTTATGGAAACTTTGCGCGTGTCTTTGCGAAATATGTCCGTGATGAAAAAATCCTCACAATCGAAGAGGCTGTCCGTAAGCTGACGTCACTCCCGGCTGGCAATCTAAAGATTAAAGATCGCGGCAAACTCGAGCCTGGTTTTTACGCAGACATCGTTGTGTTTGATCCTGCGGCCATTCAGGACAAAGCGACTTTCGCCGAACCGCATCAACTTGCGGTCGGGGTTGAGCAAGTTTTCGTCAATGGCGCCTATACAATTCGTGACGGCGTTCATACCGGCGCGAAAGCAGGACGAGTGGTGCGCGGACCGGGCTGGGAAGGTCGCGACAAAGAACCAGGGACGCTGCGCTCTTACGTGATCGAAGTTGAGAACGATAAATGAGCGCCGCCGGATCAATCGAACGCATCGACAAAGCGAGTGCGCTCAGTACGCATCGATTTAAATATTACGATTTCGCCATGGCGGCGACCTGCGTCGTCATTGTCTGCGCAAACATCATTGGCGCCGGTAAAGTCGCCACTGTCGCCGGTTTCACATTCGGGGCAGGCGTTTTGTTCTTTCCGCTTTCTTATGTGCTCGGCGATGTGCTGACCGAAGTTTATGGGTATGCGCGGGCGCGGCGCGTTGTCTGGGCCGGGTTTGCCGCTGCTGCATTTGCTGCAGGTATGGCGGCCTTCATTACGGCGATGCCGCCGGCGCCGGGTTGGAACACGGACATTGGCGGCGGTGTTTTAAAGCAGACAGCATTCGCGCTGAATTTCGGACAGGCGCCGCGCATTGTCTTTGCGTCGGTGTTGGCCATTTGGGCTGGCGAAATGGCGAACGCTTATGTGATGGCGCGGATGAAAGTCGCTTCGGGCGGCAAATCGCTCTGGCAGCGGACGATAGGCTCCACCGTGATCGGGCAGGGGATCGACACGCTGATATTCTATCCGCTCGCTTTTGTTGGGATCTGGTCAGTGGAACTGCTGCTCACCGTCATGGCCACCAACTATGTCCTCAAAGTGCTTTGGGAGGCGATTTTGACGCCGGTGACCTATCGCGTCGTCGGGGCGCTCAAAAAGGCCGAGGGCGTGGATGTTTATGACAAGGAAACGGCCTTTACGCCCTTCTCCATAAAGTCCTAGACTGCGCTTGCCGAAGCGGGGGCTTTTGGGCGCGGTTAGTGGGGCGGGCGTTTCATGTTTGACAAGTTGTTCAAGGCGTTGCGGCGTGGCGGAACGCGCGTATCTTATGCGGCGCTTTACGAGGCGCGCGCAAAAGAAAAGGCGCCGCCTTCACGGTCTCTCGATGAAGAAGCGCTAGCCTATCACCGTGCGGCGCCGGCTGGGAAAATGGAATGCGTTCCGACCAAGCCCATGTCGACCCAGCGCGATTTATCACTCGCTTATTCGCCCGGCGTCGCTGCCGCTTGCCGCGAAATTGAAAAAGACGGCAACGCGTCACGTCTTTATACAAACCGTTCAAATCTCGTTGCGATTGTCACCAACGGAACAGCGGTACTGGGGCTCGGCGATATCGGCGCGGAAGCCTCCAAGCCTGTGATGGAAGGCAAAGCGGCGTTGTTCAAACGCTTTGCCGGCGTCGATGCGGTTGACCTTTGCATTGACGAGAAAGACCCAGCGAAACTGGCCGAGATGATCATTGCGATGCAGCCCGGCTTTGGCGGGTTCAACCTTGAAGACATCAAGGCGCCGCAATGTTTCGAGGTTGAACGCCTTGCGCGGGCGCGAACGAAAGTGCCGGTATTCCATGACGATCAGCACGGCACAGGCGTATGCGTGCTGGCTGGGTTGTTGAATGCATTAGCGCTTAGCGGCCGTAAGCTTTCTGGCATCACGATCGCCGTTTCCGGCGCCGGGGCGGCGGCGATTGCCTGCGTTGACCTTTTGGTGGCTGGCGGCGCTAAGAAAGAAAACATTTTACTCACCGATAGCGCCGGTGTTGTCTACAAGGGCCGCAAGGAAGGCATGTCAGGACAAAAGGCTTTATACGCGAACAAGACCAACAAGCGGACGCTTGCCGACGCGGTGAATGGCGCAGACTTTTTTCTGGGCGTGTCGCGGCGCGAACTTTTGACGCCGGTCATGGTCAAGACCATGAACGCCAACCCGATTATTTTCGCGCTTGCCAATCCGGAGCCCGAAATCTGGCCGGAAGATGCAATCGAAGCCTCACCTGGCGCCATCATCGCAACCGGCCGGTCGGACTATCCCAATCAAGTCAATAATGTTCTTTGTTTTCCGTTCCTGTTTCGCGGCGCGCTCGACGTGTCAGCGAAAACCGTTACGAAGGGCATGACGCTTGCAGCAGCGAAGGCGATCGGCGCTGTTGCGCAAATGGATACGCCGGCCTCGGTGCGCGCCGCATATCCGGACGAGACTTTTGAATTTGGCCCGGGATACATCCTGCCCAAAGCCTTTGATCCGCGTCTTTTGCCGGAAGTCGCCTGCGCCGTGGCGCAAGCCGCCATCGCCGAAGGCGTCGCTGAAGCGCCGATCAAGGATATGAGCGCTTATCGGCGCCAGCTTGAGCAATTGGCGGTTTCCCTTCAGGCTCTATAGATGGACCACTGCGCTTCGTCATTGGCGATTGTCCGGTAAACTGGCTAGTGTCGAGTTCTCGATTGTCGAGTTCTCGATTTTGTTGACGGGGCGCCATGCCAGACGATCATCGACTCGATAGCGCCCGCGAAACGGCAGCGCCTGCTGGAAAGGGAGCCGCTCCGCGCATCGCTATTTTGGGCGCCGGGTTTTCCGGCTTGGGGGTGGCGATCCGGCTGCGCCAGGAAGGCTTCGACAATTTCACGATTTACGAAAAGGCCGATGAGGTTGGCGGCACGTGGCGTGAGAATCGGTATCCGGGCGTCGCTTGTGACGTTCCCTCGCATCTCTATTCATTTTCGTTCGAGCCAAACCCGCATTGGACGCGGCGTTATTCGCCCGGCAGCGAGATCTGGGATTACACAAAACATTGCGCGCGCAAGTATGACCTCTATCGCTCCATAGAGTTTGGAAAAACGGTTTCAGCTATCCGTCATGACGGTCAGGAATGGCGCATTGGGTTTTCTGACGGGCGCGTTGCGCGCGCGGATTTTGTCATTAGCGGTCTTGGAGGCCTGCATGAACCAAAGATTCCTGACATTCCGGGCAAAGATGCGTTTTCGGGTCCAATCTATCACACGGCCCAGTGGCGCGATGACGTTGAGCTAGAGGGAAAGCGCGTCGCCATTATTGGTTCGGCCGCGAGCGCCGTGCAGGTCATTCCGGAAATTGCGGACAAAGTCGCCCATCTTGACGTCTATCAGCGCACGGCCAATTGGATCTTCCCGCGGATGAGTTACGGATATCCCGGTTGGTTGCGCAATCTGTTCGATACTTTCCCGCTTTTGGCGCGCGCCTATCGCGGGTTCTATTTCAGTATGCTCGAATGGCGATTCCAGGCATTTCACAAAAACGAAAACTATGTGAAGCGGCACATTCGTAAAGCTTTTGACAAAGTCCTCGCTGCGCAAGTGGCCAGTCCGGCGTTGCGCGCCAAGCTGACGCCGGACTATCCAGTAGGATGTAAACGCATTCTCGTTTCCGACGACTATCTTCCCGCGATTCAAAAGGAGAATGCGGACCTTATCACCGATGCGATTGAGGAAATAACGCCCAGCGGCGTGCGGACAAAGGACGGGATGGAACATCCGGCAGACGTCATTATCATGGCCACGGGGTTTAAAGTTTTCGACATTTTAGAATCGATTGAAGTCACAGGCGTCGGCGGCGCCAGCCTGCGTGATTACTGGAAAGGCGGCGTCAGAGCGCACCGCACCATTGCTGTGCCGGGATTTCCGAACCTTTTCTTGTTGCTTGGGCCCAACTCGGCGCTCGGACACAATTCAGTCATTCTCATGATCGAAGCACAGGTGAATTACGTTATTGAGTTGATTAAACACGCTGGAAAGGGCGGCATGATCACGCCGACCGAACAGGCCGCCAAAGCCTATGACGAACGCATCCAGCGGGAGTTGCAGGACCGGGTTTGGGCGGCGCGATGCGGCGCATGGTATGTGGATGAAACTGGCCGCAACTTTACACTCTATCCCCACAATGTGCAGACCTATTTGAAGGAAATGCGGGCGCCCGTCCTCTCCGAATACAGCATTGCCTCAAACGCAAATCTTTCATCCAAAGCGGGTGCCCCCAATGTGAATTCTCCTTAGGGGTGCAATGAGTACTAAATTTCAAGGCTTTTCCACAATTTGTAATGCATTTGATATTGTGTGGTTTTTTGCGGTGCGGTATCGATCTTTATCTGGTGGGCTTTTGTATTGTATTTAGTGGGGACGACCTAATGAAGAATTTTGTAACTGCGCTGGTTTCCGGCGCCATGGCGTTGGCCGTTTCGGTCGGCGCAGCTTCCGCGAACCTCATCACCATTGATGACGGACTTGGAACCATTGAGTGCACCGTTAGCTGCGAAGCCTTCACCGGCGCCGGCGGCAATGGCGCTGAGCCGACGGGTGCTGGAACGCTCTCCAGTTCCGCGGCCGATTATTACGACGGCACGCCTTCCAGCGAGTCTGCTGAAGCCGACCGCCTCAGCACGTTGATCACGGGGTCCACTGGCCTTTTTGCCGGCACTGACGGGACGCGCACGACCGGTAGCGGCGGCAGCCAAATGTTTTCGACATTGGCGGAGTACGTCGTATTGAAAATCGGCAACGTCGCGGTGTTCATCAAAAACACATCCGGCGGCATGCTCACCGTGGATTACACCTCATTTCCGGGCGCTGGTTCTGGCCTCAGCCACTACACGGAATTTGGCGGCGTGTCGGATGTGCCTCTTCCAGCCGCTGCCTGGCTGATGATTGCGGGTTTTGCGGGCCTGAATTTTGCTGGCCGCCGCAAAGCCGCCTAACCGCTGGCTATTTCGAATTTGAACAAACCCGCCTCTTACGAGGCGGGTTTTTCATTTCTCGGGCGTGAAATGGAAGGAAACGCCAGATTTTCCGCCATTCTCCGTTGACAGCCCTATCCCGCCCCTTTAATCCCGCCGCTTCTGACGGGTGGCGCGTGGACCGCCGTTGAAATTGCGCCGGGGATAGGCCCCGCGCGCCGGACCGCGCCGGAATTTGAGGATACTCATGTCTAAACGTATTCAGGCCAAGCATAAGCTTGACCGCCGGGTTGGCGAAAACGTCTGGGGCCGCCCAAAATCACCAATCAACAAGCGCGATTACGGCCCGGGGATGCACGGCCAGCGCCGCAAGGGCAAGACCTCCGATTATGGTCTGCAGTTGATGGCGAAGCAAAAGCTCAAGGGCTATTACGCCAACATCTCCGAAAAGCATTTCGAGCGCATCTATAACGAGGCTGTGCGCCGCCGCGGCAACACATCGGAGCTGTTGATTGGCCTGCTGGAAAGCCGTCTTGATGCGTTTGTCTATCGCTCGAAATTCGTGCCGACCGTTTTCGCCGCGCGCCAGTTCGTCAACCACGGCCATGTGAAACTGAACGGCGTCCGCACCAACATTCCTTCAGTTCGCTTGAAGCCGGGCGACGTCGTTGAAATCAAAGAAAAGTCGCAGAACATGGCGCTGGTGCTCGAAGCCCTGCAAAGCCCTGAGCGCGACATTCCCGACTATATCGAAGTCGACCCGAAGAAAATGACAGCAACCTATCTGCGCGTTCCGGAATTTGCCGAAGTTCCGTATCAGTGCACCATGGAACCGAACCTCGTCGTCGAATACTATTCTTCGTAAGAGGCTGTTCTTCGCACAAAGTCAAAAGGCCGCTCTTATGGGCGGCCTTTTTGCGTTAGCATTCCTCAAAGCGCTGTCGTTGGCCGCCATGGGCGGCGCGGAATTCGCGCGGCGTCATGCCTGCATGCTGTTTAAACGCCCGATTGAACGGGCCGAGGGAGCTGAAACCGCAATCAAAGGCAATCGTTAGGATCGGCTGATCTTGAGATTGCGCGCTGGCCAGCGCGCGCTTTGCGCTCTCAATGCGATATGAATTAATGAAGTGGTTGAAGTTGCGATATTGCAAGTTTCCCGTAATGCATTGTGTGACTTTGTATTCTTGTTCGCCTAACGCCTCAGCAAATTGCGCGATTTTCAAATTTGGCGTTGTGAAAAGTTCTCGATTTTCAACGATTTGGAGAATGCGTTGAGCAAGGGCGCTATTGTCCGCTACATCGCGCGTTATTCTGGACGCGCGTGCGTGCAGTGGGCGGTGTCTGCGGAAATTTACAGCGAGGCGACTCGCGACTACCGCAAACATTGCGCAGCCTGCGAGCGTAGCTTCGCTCCAGTTGGACGCAATGGACATTTTATCCGCATTGCCCGCCCAGACCAAAGAAATGACGATAATCGCGGCAAAGACAGAAACGAAGATCTGGCGAAACCGGCGTTCAGTTTTAGGCAATTGAGCGTTAAATCCCGACAAGGCCTCAACAAAAACCATCGCAATTGCACTGAAGCAGACGAGCGCTGCAGCATTCTCGCCAATGCGACGCATTTCGCCGGTCAATCCGCCACCCGGCAAATTGCTCGTAAAATGCCAGTAGGATTCGACGATGACGATAGCGCCGACTGTGAGGAGCGCCCAAGGCTCAGGCTGTCTGGAGCGGAACAAGGATCGTGACAACAGCCAGATCCATCCACAGCCAGCGGAGCCGGCAATAGTAATGAGATAGGTGAGCGGGCCCAGTGTCTCACCGAAATACCTTCCGATTTGAGAAGCGGAGACGCATGCGGTGAACACCCACCACATCAAAACATAGGGTTCGGTATTGCGGAGTTTTTGCACAACCCTGCCTACCAAAGCTTCAACCACATCATTCAATGGCGCGTGCAAGGATGCTTGCCGGTACAGTCGGGACATATTCTCTAGCCACTCTTTCTGTTTGCCCGGCGATCTTATTGTCTTTTTGCAACAAACCCCAACGAGCGGAATGGAAATACTGGCCGTTTTCCAAATCGGCGAGACCCGCTTTCCGATTTCGGACTGTCCTTCCAGCAGCGCGAAATTTCAATGGATGAATCGTTGAGTCGCCCCTCGCGCACGCCAAGCACCTGGAAAATAAGCGGTTTCGGACGCAGCCGTGAATATCGCAGAAAAGGAAGCCACAAATGACGACCACAATACAAAGCAATGCCTCCAGCGGCGTGCGTTTGTCCGACAAGCTTTTAGGATTATCCGGCGTTCTCTGGTTCGTGTTTGCCGCCATTGGCCAATGGATATTCGTCTATTACGTCGCCGCGTCTTATATTCCGGCGTTGGCGCGATATGGATTGCCCGGCCTGAAAGACACCGCCCTGCCGAATGGTCACGTTCCCGGCGATGCCTTGGGTAATCTGGCGATCGCCTTTCACGTCCTGATCGCGATCATCATTATCGGCGGCGGGCCGCTGCAACTGATCCCGCAGATCCGCAACAGGGTTCCGCGCTTTCACCGGTATTTAGGGCGCACCTATGTGACGGCGGCTGTCATCACCAGCTTGGCTGGCCTCTATCTGGTGTGGACACGCGGGGTTCCGGGCGGCCTGATCGGCCATCTCGCCATCAGCCTTGATGCGATATTGATCATGACATTTGCCGCGGTTGCCGTGTCGTTTGCAATCGCCCGTCAGATTGACCGGCATCGCCGCTGGGCCATGCGCTTGTTTATGGTCGTGAGTGCGGTCTGGTTTTTCCGGATCGGCTTGATGTTCTGGTTCATGACCACCGGCGGAATTGGAATTAACCCCGAAACATTTCAGGGGCCTTTCCTCAGCTTTATGTACTTCGCCCAGATGTTCATCCCGCTGTTTGTTCTCCAGGTCTATTTTACTGCGCAAGACAGCGAAAATTCAGCCCTGAAGATATCAGCCGCAGCGCTGGTCATCATCGCGGCGGGCGCGACGGCAATGGGCGTTTTTGCAGCGACGATGGGGATGTGGCTTCCGCGGCTATAGAGCCGCGCTGGCGCCGATCAGTTCGATTCAACGCGGGAGCGCATATCCGCAATCAGCGCGCTGATGCCAGCTTCGCCGCCGCCATTATTGGCGATGATCGATGTGAATTGTTCTTGCTGTTCTATCGCCAGCCAAATCTCATTTGCGCCGGCGTCAAAGATCGACATGGCGCCTTCCTTGTCGCGATAAATGCGCCAATGAATGATGGCGTCAGCAAAGGCGTCGCCCGGTTGCGGATGGGCGATCTTGGAGTTGACGACGATGTCATACGCCGCCCGGTCGACCGACCCCGTCACGACAATCGCCTGACCCGCATAGTTTTCGAGCGTGTTGCGATAGACCATTGTCGCATACTGGCGAAACAACGGATAATATTCTTCGGCCTGTGCGTCGGTCATTTGCCGCGCATATTTGCCGAGCACGAACCGGCCGACGCGGCGCATGTCCACATATTGATCGACCATCTTTTCAACGGCTGTAATCATGGTGTCATGGTCGCCGCTTTGCAGGCTTGGCCCGGCTTCATCGAGAATGTTCTGGACGAATGCTTCGGCTGCTTGGTCTGCGGCCGCCGGTGAAGCGAGACCTAGCGTCAATGCGCCAAATGCGGTGAAAGCGACAAGCGAGCGGCGCGATAAAACTGACATGACTTAATTCTCCAAACCGTGCTCGGGAGGGGTTATTCGAGTTCTTCAAATTCTTCGAAGTCGCCAATATCGGGCAAGTCTTCGTAGTTGGTTTTGCCGTTGGCGATTTCGCGTTTGCGCGACTGCAGATAGAAGCTGCGTATGGAGGCGTAAAAGTCGAGCGAGTCGGAACGAATGCCGTCAAGCGGTTCAATGAGCGGCTCGCGTGCTGACAACACGCCGACGCCAGCCGTTGAATAGCGATAATACATTGCCGGATCGGTCTTGATCCAGAATGCCGGGCTTGTCGCCATATCGACGCCGGCCCCAAATCCGTCGCGCATCGTGCTTGGTCCCAAAAACGGCAACACCAGATAAGGGCCAGAGTCCACTCCCCAGACCGCAAGCGTTTGTCCGAAATCTTCAGAGTGCTGAGCAATACCGATCCGTTCAGCCGGATCGCCCATGCCGCCAAAGCCGATAGTCGAGTTAATGACAAACCGGCCCAGCGTGTCGCCGGCGCGGCCAACTTCGCCTTGTAATATGTCATTCACCAAAATGACGGGCGTGCGCAGATTTGCAAGAAAGTTGCGAATGCCTTTGCGCTGTTTCTTGTGCGTGACTGCGCGGTAGCCCTTGGCCGCTGGCGTCATCAAATTCCGGTCGAGGGAATCGTTGATCGCGAACATCTTGCGGTTGAAGCCTTCCCACGGGTCCCCCGCAGCGGCGCTTGGCTCTGCGCTTGCTGATTGCAGCTCCCGGACGATGGCGTCCGGGTCGTCTCCGGCGCCGGAAATCTGCGCATATGCTGAACTCATCGCGCCCAGACAGGGGAGCGAGAGGCAAACGGCAGCGATAATCGAAAGCTTCATGATGATCTCGCCCGCTCGGGCCCCCTCTGGCGGTGTTCGAATCGTTTCTGCCGGCCATCTTTGCCGGGCGAGCCCTAGCATATAGGGGATCGGCGCATGGGAACAATGCGAAAACGGCCACGAATGCGTGCGCTGTGAGCCGCCTTGCGCCTGCGATTCCGCCGTTGATTGCTCTCGCATAAAGATATCTTTATGTTTCAAGGGGTTGGCCGAATCACACAGGAACAGCACATGGCGCTCGATGCTGCGCTCAACATTTTCAGGGCAATCGGTGAAGAGACCCGGCTTCGGATCATGGTGCTCCTGATCCGCGGCGAACTCACTGTCAGCGAGATCACCGCCATTCTCGGACAGAGCCAGCCGCGCGTCAGCCGGCACTTGAAAATTCTGGCGGATGCCGGCCTGGCTGAGCGGCATCGTGAGGGCGCATGGATGTTTTATCGTGCGGCTGCTGCGCGTAAAGGCGACCCCTCCTGTAAGGCGGTGATCGAGGCGGCGGCGGCTGTCGCCGATTCCGGAGACCGGGTGCTCGCCCGCGATGGCGAGCGGTTTATCCAGACACGTCAGGCAAGAGCCGCGCAAGCCGCCGATTATTTTGAGGCCAATGCGCGCGAGTGGGGCCGCCTGCGCGCCTTGCATTTGCCGGAACAGGATATCGAGGCGCGCATGCTCGCGCTTGTGGGCGAAGAGCCGATCGGACTGTTCGTCGATATGGGCACAGGCACGGGCCGCATGCTGGAAATTTTCGCGGGCCGATATGAGAGCGCCATCGGCTATGATTTATCGCATGAGATGCTGGCGCTGGCGCGCGCCAATCTCGACAAGGCGGGCGTTTCAAATGCACAGGTTCGCCACGGCGATCTCTTCTCACTGCCGCTTGAAACGGACAATGCCGATGTCGTTTGCCTGCATCAAGTGCTGCACTATCTCGCCGAGCCAGGCGCTGCCGTGGCGGAAGCCGCGCGCGTCCTGAAAAGGGGCGGGCGGTTGTTAATTTCTGACTTCGCTCCGCACGAGCTTGAGTTCCTGCGCGAAGACCATGCGCACCGGCGGCTCGGCTTTTCAGATGCTGAGGTGACAGATTGGTGCGAAGCGTCCGGCTTGAAGCTGGATGCAGTGGAGACGCTGTCTCCATCATCAAGCGACAAGGAAAAACTTACCGTCAATATCTGGCGCTGTCTCGTTTCCTAAAGAACGCCGCGTCGTAGATAGTTTGTGTGCCTAATTTAATGCCACGCCGGCAATTACGATAAGAACGCCAAGGGAAGCGCGCCAGATACGGCTAAAGCGATCAGCATGAATATGGATCCGCACAACAGGCCGCTGATCAACACAACAAACTCTTGAAACGTTCGCCCCATCGCCCGTCTCCTATATTTGCTTTTGACGTCACCCGCTGACGTGCTGTGAAGGGAGTGTGTCGGGGAAAATCGATGGCGGCAAAGCGTGCGCCCGGGCTTGAAGCGCAAGGGGTGCGCGCAACAGGAATTAAATGCTTGGAAGGCATGTTGAAATAAGTTCGGAGAAACTTTTCCCCACGCCTTTCAAGCTCTTTGCTAGATTTTACCGGCTGACGCCTCTAAGACCGCGCCCATGTCATTTTGGGACCGCATAGAATCCGGCATCGCCGAAGCCAGCCGCCGCACGATCGGCGCACTGCTGGAAGCGCTGGCGGCGCAAAAGCAGCGCCGCAATGAGGCCGCGTTCTCAATCGCACTGATTGCGCTTTCGGCAAAGATGGCCAAGGCCGATGGCGTCGTAACCGACGATGAGATTGAAGCGTTCCGCAGTTATTTTCACTTCCCCGACTCAGAGGCCGACAAGGTCCGCATGGTCTATCAATTGGCGCAGCAGGACGTGGCGGGCTATGGCGAATATCTGAAGCAAGTGGCGCGGATTTTTGAAGACGCCCCGGTTGTGCTCGAAGACGTGCTCGATTGCCTGTTTCATGTGGCGCTGGCTGATGGCGTCACTCATCCGCGAGAGCTGGAACTGCTCGATCAGGCAGCGGAGGCTTTTAGTCTTTCCAAACCGGCCTATCACCGGCTGAAAGCAGCTCACCTTGGCCTCGGGGCGGATGATCCGTATCTCATTTTGGGAATTGAACCGGGCATCGCGTTGCAGGCGATAAAGACGGCCTATCGGTCACTATCTCGCGAGCACCATCCGGATGCGCTGATGGCGCGGGGCGTGCCGCCTGATTTGGTCCGCATTTCTGAAGGACGCATGGCCGCAATTAACGCCGCTTATGAACAGATATTAACGCAATACCAGTAAGGCTGCGACGCATTGGGTGCGCTGATCTATGGACGGATCGCTCGTATTTTGATTTTATGGGTTTTGTTAGAGTCGCGTTCTGGTGGATTTTGTTGTGGACAAAACAATCTCAATAGCGGGTGAGCCGAAGGCGCATAAGGCGCCTGTAGCCGGTCAAGTGGCCAAACGGCTTGCTGAAATCTTGTTGTTTGCGGGCGTGATTATTGTCTCCAGCCTCGCGGTTGCCGCCGTGGCGCTTGCCGCGCCTTTTGTGCTCGCAGCGTCTGCTCTGGCGGCGTTTTTCCCAGGGAAGCGGACGGCGCGCGGCTGGCGGCCCGTGACCGCCTGATCGCACGCGCTCTATAATCCTCCTCAGAAAGAATCGGTTGCGAACGCTCGCGCGTTCGGCCTATGGCCGGACCAGGTAATTTCGCCACGCCGAATGAAAGCGCTTTTCCGTGTCTTTGCGAGAACTCACCCTGCTGATGTTGATCTGTTTCATCTGGGGCTTTCATTTTGTTGTTCTGAAGTTCGCTGTTGGCGAGCTGCCGCCTCTCTTCTATGCGGCGATCCGAATGGTTCTGGTCGCGCTGATCTTGTCGCCATTTCTATCGTGGCGAAAAGGTGAGATGGGATATGTGCTGCTTGGCGGTTTATGCCTCGGCGCGCTCAACTACGCACTGATGTTTACGGGGTTGAAATATGCAACCGCCTCTACAGCGGCCATCGCGCTTGAATTGAATGTGCCCTTCGCGACGGTGCTGGCCATGATATTTCTCGGCGATCGCCCTGGCTGGCGGCGGCTGCTCGGCATCACGCTCGCATTCTTAGGCGTTGCCGTCATTGCAATGGGCGGCGATAGCGCGGGTGAGGGTGCGCAAATCGGCATTGGTATTGCGTTTGTGGCGGCGGGCGCATTCTGTGAAGCGCTAGGCGTTGTTATCGTGAAACGCACCACAGCGTTCAAGCCGCATGAATTGCTGGCGTGGTTCGCGCTTGTTGGCGCAGTATCGTTGTCTGCGCTTTCTGTGTTGCTTGAAGACGGACAGGCGCAAGCGTGGACTGCTGCGGATACAACCTTGATTGTCGGTGCGACGATTTATTCGGCGCTGGCCGCGTCTCTTCTCGGCCATACAGCCTATTACTGGTTGCTACAGCGCCTGCCAATCAGCATGGTCGCGCCAAGCGTCCTGTTTACGACAGTCATTGCGGTGTTTTTTGGCGTTGTGCTGCTCGGTGATCCGTTTGGATTGCGGATGATTATTGGCGGGTTGATGACCTTGGCGGGCGTCGGCGTCGTCCTTTTGCGCAATGTGAAGAAACAGGCCAATAATGATGCGCTGGTTGAACCGCGAGGATAGCGCCCATGACTGCCGCCCTGAAGTTTATTGATGCTCCTTCGCCAAACTTCGATGCGCGCGGCGCTGGCATCGACACAGTGATCCTGCATTATACAGGCATGCAGACAGGCGCCGAGGCGGTGGCGCGGTTGCGTGATCCGGCGGCAAAGGTAAGCGCACATTATGCGGTGGAAGAGAATGGCGATATCTACCGGCTGGTCGATGAACAGATGCGCGCCTGGCATGCTGGTGTTGGTTCATGGAAGGGCGACATAGACATAAACGCCCGGTCTATTGGCATAGAGATCGTCAATCCTGGACATGAATGGGGCTATCGAGCTTTTCCCAAAGCGCAAGTCGCATCCGTGATTTCGTTGTTGAAAGACATCCGTACCCGGCATCCGGTAAAGCCAGCGCGCGTGCTGGCGCATTCCGATGTAGCGCCGCGCCGCAAGGAAGACCCGGGTGAAAAATTTCCGTGGGCGCAGCTCGCCGCAGAAGGGGTCGCGCTGGCGCCTTATGAAGGCGATGCATCGGCGGGGCTGACGGTTTCTTATGTGGATGCACTACGGTCGCTGAGTGATATTGGCTATGATGCGCCTGCCGGTGATCATGCCGCCGGATTGCTTGCTTTTCAGCGGCGCTTTTGCCCGCAGTCTTTGGGGCAGGGGTTCGATCCGCGCACAAGAGCCGCGCTAATGGCGGTCGCAAAACATTCTCACTAGGTTTCAGAAAAAAGTGGAGGGGCGACTATGCAGGTGAATCGAAGAGCCGTGATGGGCGGCGCGATCGTGGCGGCGTCGCTGGCGTCAGCGGCCAGCGCGAAGTCCTGGAAATCCGGTGGCGGCCGCGCGCAATCGAAAGCCCTTTCCAGGCTTCAAAACTATGCTGATCAGCATTGCGCCGATTGGGGATTGCCGGGCATGACCGCCTGCATGGTTGATCGCGAAGGCTTTGCCGGTTTCGTTGCGTCAGGGCTTGCGGATGTTGACAAGAAAATTCCGGTTGGTCCTGACCATTTGTTCCACATCGGCTCCATCACCAAGATGATGACGTCGCTTGCAGCCTGGTCGCTGATCGATGAGGGCAAGCTGTCGCCGGATGCGCGGCTCGCTGAGTTGATGCCGGAAATTTCCGTGCGCGGCGGGGAAGAAATCACTTTACAGCAACTTCTCAACCATAATTCAGGGTTACCAAATGGCGCGCCGCTGTTCATGGACGGCGGATTGTGGACCGGCAGCGCGCCCGGAACTTATTGGGCGTATAGCAACACAGGCTACAGGATTGCGGGAAAAATTATTGAACGTGTCGACGGCCGTCTGTTTCCTGAGGTGCTGGAAGCGCGCGTCCTGAGACCGATCGGCATGACTCATTCGGAAGGGGCGCTTCGCAAGATAGATCGTCCGCGTCACGCGCAAGGATACGAACCGGTTTTGTTCGACCGTCCGCACGCGCGGCCCGGACCCGTAACGGCGGCGCCATGGGTCGACTATGATGGCGGCGCGGGCTGTGTGGCCGCAACCGTTGGCGACATGGCGTTGTTCCTGCGCTTTTTGATTGATCTAGCGGGCGGCAAGGGCGGGGCGGTCTTTTCCGACGAGACGGCGGTGCGGTTTATGACTGATCCGGCCCCAGCGCCGGGCTGGGATGAGACCGCCAAATACGGTAATGGCATTGCGCGTATCGAATTGGATGGCCGCGCCTATCTGCATCACACCGGCGGCATGGTGTCGTTTTCATCGTCGCTGCATGTGGACCCGCAGGCGGGTGTCGCGGCGTTTGCCTCGTCAAATATTCATTACGCGCATAATTATCGGCCGCGCGATGTCAGTCATTACGCATGTGGGTTGTTGCGAGCGGCCAAGGAAAGCGCTGAGCCGCCTGTGCCCAAGCCGACAAAACCTGAGGTCAAGAACCCGACCCAGTTTTCAGGCGCATACATAGCGGAAAACGGCGACAGTTTTGAAGTTGTTGCGACTGAAAATGCGCTGGCCGTGTCGCGCAATGACCGCGTAAGTAAAATGCAGCCGATCGGCGGCGCCTATTTCGTGTGTGACGACCCTGTGTTTGACGAAGCGGGCTTGGAATTTGAAATCGAAAACGACAAGGCCGTCCGCGCATGGTCGGGCGGTGTTGAATATCTCGTTGATCCGTCAAAGGGATATATCTCTGTTCCGCAGGACGTGAAGGCGCTTGAGGGACTTTACGACAGTGATGATCGCTGGGGGCTGCCGTCTCGTGTCTATGCGCGCGGCGACAAGCTGTGCGTGAAGAACGCTAACTACATTGAGACGCTAACGAGGCTCGACAATGAAAATTGGCGCCCGGGTTCCGATGCGCAAACCGCAGAATGGATTCGCTTTGACAGTATGATCAACGGAAAACCGCAGCGCATGATTGGATCGGGCGAAGTGCAATTGCGGCGGTTTAGTTAAGCGCTAGACTTGCAACGCCGTCGAACAGAAATGTCACGCCGAACACCAGCGTAACGGCCGCCCATAGTCCCTCATGGGCGGCGTCCGAAATGGTTCGTGCAGATGGAATGCCCAATAGATGTCCAAAGCCGAGATCCTTGGGTGCGCGCATCGCGGTCCACGCCAGAATAGTCGCCAGAAAAGTAAACCACGGAAACTGCAGCACGAATATGGATGCGATCGCGCCAAAAAGGAACGCGAGGGCGCCAAAGGGGTGTTCGAGAATTTTCTGCATGGGACTTTCGAGCGAAGCGGCAAAGAGCGATGCAGTGACAAATATGACAGGAGCTTTAATTTCGCTTCACGCCACCGCGTGCAGTCCGATCCAAAATTGCAAGGATTTGTTTAGCATGTTTGCGCGGTTTAGCGCGGCTTGGTGAGCAAAGTCAGGAGAAGCGCGACGGCGCCGGGCGCGGCCTGGGTCAAAAAGATGGTGGGCTTGGCCGTGACGCCGCCAAAGACGCCCGCCACAATCACGCAAAGCAGAAAGAAAATGATGAAGTCGCGTTTGCCCGCAATCGCACCCCACACCAGGCCAGCGGCAAGGAAGCCATTATAAAGACCCTGGTTTGCGGCGAGAACAGCGGTTTTAGCGGACTCTTCCGGCGTCATGGAAAATATCTTCTGGCCGATCGGGTGGTCCCAATAGAACATCTCAAGCATCAGGAAGCCGAAATGCAACGCGGCGACGATGAGAACGGCGGCAAATGCGAGAATTTTCATGAGAGCTCCCCAAATTGTGCTGCGAGCTTAACCGTAGCGGCGTCATAACGCCATCGGCGTTTACAGCGACAACGGGGCGATATCCGGGGCGACCCATTCCTTGCGCGCCTGCACTGAAAACAACAGCTCCTTTGTCCAGTGCTTGAGCAGCCAGTCGCTTTTCCCGAAACGCGATGCATAGAGCCGGTTGCACAACTCAAACAAAGGCGGATCATCCGTCTGCGCTGCAATATGCGCCCGGGCGATGATGAGCGAAGCTTGTGTGATCGTTTCGTGATAGCCGGCGGTGTCCGTGTTCTCGCTGCCTTTGGCTTCGTTGAAGCAGCGGATCATGCCCGGCATGTCGCGTTCCGGCGAAATATCCGGACGTCTCAGAATGAGCCAGAACGCCCCCGCCCAATGGGCGCCGTGGGTCCATTCCGTTTTGGGCAAGGACAGGTCGAGAAACCCCTCGCCGATGCGAATAATCTCCGCGTCGCTGCAGTAGTGATACAGCGCTGACATGATTGTATCCTTTAGGAAGCTTGACCGGGCTCTCTTAGGACGCCACATCTCTTTGCGCCAGACGGTCGGACGGCCGCCGGCGATGAAAATCGCGGGAGGAAAGTCCGGGCTCCATGGAGACAAGGCGCCGGGTAACGCCCGGCCGGGATAAAACCCGAGGGATAGCGCCACAGAGAACGAACCGCCCTGTGAAGCCATTGGCGAAGCAGGGTAAGGGTGAAAAGGTGCGGTAAGAGCGCACCGCCGCCGCAGCAATGGGGCGGGCATGGCAAGCCCCGCCTGGAGCAAGACCGAATAGGGATAGTGCGCCCGGAAACGGGCAGGCGTGTCTTTGCGCTGAGCTGTCCGGGTTGGTTGCTTGAGCGCGTCAGCAATGGCGCGCCTAGAGGAATGGCCGTCCCTTCGCAAGAAGGACAGAACCCGGCTTACAGACCGTCTGGCGTTTTTATTTGTGTTGCCCGTTAAACTTGCGGGCTTGGTTGAATCTCGTAAAAGTCATCGCCAGCCAGAAAGAGAAATTCGATATGCCTTCTTTTGACATTGTATCTGAAGTTGACCTCGCCGAAGCAGATAATGCGATCCAGAATGTGACGCGCGAAATTTCAACGCGCTATGATTTCAAAGGATCGAAATCGACGATCGAATTGAAAGACGGCGTCATTACGATTTTCGCTGATGATGATCTGAAGTTGAAGCAGATGCATGAAATCCTGCAAGGCAACATGCAAAAGCGCGGGATCGAGCCGGGCTCGCTCGACTATCAAAAGCAAGAGCCGGCGGCAGGCCAGTCCGTACGGCAAAACGTGTTGTTGCGACAGGGGCTCGACAAAGAGCTGGCGAAGAAGATCGTCAAGGCGATCAAGGGCGAGAAGCTGAAGGTCCAGGTCGCGATTCAAGGCGAGGAATTGCGGGTCACCGGCAAGAAGCGCGACGATCTGCAAGAGGTGATCGCGTTCGTAAAGGCGATGAAGCTCGAGCAGCCCCTGCAATACCAAAATTTCCGGGATTAGTCGTTTCCCGCACATCATCGCGGCCTAGGCATTTTGGCCAGCTTCCGCTAAGACCGACACAAGGCGCATTCGCGCAAGGGAGACACAAAAAATGGCGGAAATGGAAGCGAGTCTGCTTGAGATTATCAAAGAACACGCGGTTGGGCTGACGGGCGAGTTGTCGCGCGACACGCCGATCGCCGATCTCGGCATTGATTCATTTTCTGTCGTTGAGATCATTTACGAAGTTGAAGAGAAGCTTGGCGTTGAAGTCCCGTTCAACGCGAATGAAAACCCGTTTGGCGAGATGTCGTCTGTGGGCGATCTCATCGACGCATTGAATAAACTCATCAAGAAATAGCAGCCGCATGTCTCGAAATGTCGTCGTCACCGGAATGGGCGCGGTCACGCCGCTTGGGGCGAGTGTTGCGAATTTTTGGGACGGCCTTTCCGCCGGGCGCTCGGCTATCGTCAAGCGGGAGTACACGGCGGCGGAAAAATTTTCCCTGACGCTCCCCGTAGCGCCGGTTGACGGGTTGGAAGAGCGCATCAAGGGGCTGGGCGTATCCTTGATGCGCGCGGACCGGTTTTCGCAACTCGCCGTGCTCGCCGCCGAAGAAGCTGTCGCACAGTCGGGTATTGAGTTCGACGAAGCCACAGGCGCGCGAACGGCGTGCATTATCGGCACCGGCATTGGCGGACAGTCGACTTTTGACGATGGCTATGTGGCGATGCTGTGCCGCGAACGGCGCCCGCATCCGCTCACCATCCTTAAAGTCATACCCAATGCAGCCGCCAGCCATGTTTCGATAAAATATGGCGTCCGCGGACCTGCCTTTGCGGTCTCAAGCGCATGCGCGACGGGCGCTCACGCCATTGGCGTTTGCGCCGAGCTGATAAAATCCGGCGCGGCTGACGCCGGAATCGCCGGCGCCAGCGAAGCGATCCTCTGTTATGGCGCGCTCGAAGCCTGGAAAGCGATGCACATCCTCGCTGATGAGACTTGCCGGCCATTCTCAAAGAACCGCAACGGCCTTGTCATCGGTGAGGGCGCGGGCGTGTTGGTGCTCGAAGAAGAAGAGCATGCAAAGAAACGCGGCGCGAATATTTTATGCCGGCTGGCCGGATTCGGTATGAACGCTGACGGCAAAGACATGATCAACCCGGATGTGAACGGCGCCTCTGGCGCAATGAAAATCGCAATGAAAGACATTACGATCAACGACCCGGACGCAGTTTACATTAATGCTCATGGCACCGGCACGCTGCTCAATGACCCGACGGAGACCAAAGCCATCAGGTCCGTATTCGGCGCCGACGCGGACCAGCTTGTGGTTTCTTCCACGAAGTCAATGCATGGACACTTGCTCGGTGCGGCAGGCGGGATTGAAACAATCGCCGCTATTCTGGCGCTGCAGAACGGCGTGGTTCCACCGACGGCGAATTACGATGTTGCTGATCCCGAGTGCGATCTCGACTACGCGCCCAACAACGCAAAAGAGCGCGACATTGATGTCGCGCTCTCGAATTCATTTGCCTTTGGCGGCCTGAACGCTGTTATTGCGTTTCAAAAAGTCTAGGCCGCTGCTTTGCGGGGCGACATGTTGTGAATGCCAGCGCGCATCCAGCGGAATCCGCCAATCATCAGCACAAGACCAATATAGCGGACGATGTAAATGCCGAGATCTTTTGTGAAGGTCTTGGCCATGCCGCCGAGTGTCGCGTAGATTGACTGAATATCGGCGCCTGACGAGCCCATGGCCGCGATCGGCCAGACAAAACGGTCGATCAGTAGCGCCAGGAGACCGATCTTCCAGATATTGCCATTGCCTTGGGCGAACATGGCGAAGAGAAAGGCGAGAATGGCTGCGCGAGGCAGATCTGCGCCTGAAAAACCGATGCCGACGATGTAGTTGAGATCTTCCATCGATGATCCCCTCCGGATTGTTGCCCCTGCATTTAGCTCCCATTAGGGTTAATGGCGCGTAAAAGAACCGGGCCGGACCCGCAAGATTCGGGTGTCGGACAGGCGTTTTCGCATCCATAAACCGGCTTATGAACGATATGTCCTCATTCCTCCCGTCCGCTGCCTTATTCCGGCGCCTTGAAGCCCTAGAGCCAGTGGCCCGCGCCATCGACTTTCTGACTTCCCATGCGGAAGAACAGCCTTCGCTTGAGCAGACGGCGGCGCATGTCGGCCTGTCGTCGGCGCATTTTCAGCGCATGTTCAAAGCGGGGGCCGGCGTGTCGCCGAAACGCTTCCTGCAATATCTCGCAGCGCAAGAAGCCAAACGCGCCATGAAAGAGGGCGAGGATGTTCTGTCTGCGTCGTTTACCGCAGGTCTTTCCGGATCATCCCGCTTGCATGATTTGTTTCTCGCCTCTGAGGCAATGACGCCGGGAGACTATCGCCGCCGCGGCGCCGGGCTGACCATTCGACATGCATTTTTAAATGGCCCGCTCGGGCGGGTGCTTATTGGGGCGACAGACAAAGGCGTCTGCTGGCTGAGTTTCGCTGAAGATGGCGGTGATGAATTGCATCTCTCCGAGATGAAACATGACTGGTCAGCGGCGGAATTTGTTGAAGACAAAGAATTTGTGGCGCCGCTCGCTGCGCAAGCCTTCGACTTTGCCTTGAATCGCAAACTCGACGAGCCTTTGCGGCTGCATGTGCGCGGCACAAATTTTCAACTCAAAGTCTGGGAAGCGCTATTGAAAATCCCCTATGGCGCGCGTTGCACCTATGGAGATATCGCCCAAGACATCGGAAAACCCAAAGCCAACCGCGCTGTGGGATCGGCTGTCGGCGCCAACCTTATCTCTGTGCTGATCCCCTGCCACCGGGTGATTTTGTCTTCTGGCGTCATTCACAATTACCGCTGGGGTGTCGCCCGCAAGAAAACAGTGCTCGCCATGGAAGAGGCGAATTCGCAAACTGCAGCGTAAAGCTGCTTCAGGTCGTTTGAACTCGCCCCGTCCGGTTTGTCGGGCCTTTCGGCTCGCTGAATGCCAGCACCGCTTGCCACCCTCACGATGCACGTTATGGTCATTTAGGTTCATTCGGCGAGCGGGGGCTCATATGCGCGAACTTGCGGCTATTTCTCCTGAGGCGATGTTTTCAATCGCGAGCAGCGCCGCCATGATCGGTTGGGTGATACTGATCTTTCTGCCGCGGCGATACGATCTTCTCTTCGCGGTTCCGCAATATCTGATTCCTCTGGGACTTGGGCTGCTTTATGCGGGGCTGATGTTTGCCAACATTTACACTGTCGATGGCGGCTATGGATCGCTTGATCAGGTTCGTGCGCTGTTCAGCAAGGATGAAGTGCTGTTGGCGGGATGGGTGCATTATCTCGCTTTTGATTTGTTTATCGGTGCATGGATCGCGCGCCAATCTGACTCAATCGGAATACCGCGTATGATTCAGGCGATGCTGCTTCTCGCGACCTTTATGTTCGGCCCTGTCGGTCTTGCAGCGTTTCTCATCATGCGCGCCGGCTACCGGAAAACAGGAACGCGGCCGTGAAAAAATATATCGACGCCATGCGTTTTGGCGAACCGGCGCTTGCCGGTTTCGATGACGATCATGTGACGCGGACATTTATCGCCTGCGCGTTTTTTATGGTCGCATTGTTCGTCGTCACCTTGCCTGCCTGGTTTCTGGATGCGCGCACTATTGACGGGATCAGCGTCTGGCTGAAGCCACTGAAGTTCAACATTTCGCTGGCCGTGCATTTTCTGACGCTCGCCATTCTGGCGCGGCAATTGCCGCGTAATGTCCGGGCCGGTCCTACGCTCAGCATTTTCGCCGTGGCCGCTATGGGCGCGCTGGTGTTCGAGCAAATTTACATCATGATTCAGTCAGCGCGCGGGCGCCGTTCCCATTTCAATTTCGACACTGATCTTGAATCGCTGATGTACGCGCTAATGGGCCTTGGCGCCTTGCTGCTCGTGGCGGTCGCGATTGTCCTCGGCGTTCAAATCTGGCGCAAAGGTTCGCGCGATCGGGCGGGTTTGCGGCTCGGGTCGATTCTCGGATTGGTATTGGGTTCGGTAGTCACCATCGGTTTCGCTGGCTACATGTCGAGTTCGGGGTCTCATTGGGTTGGCGCGCCCTCAGCGCAGGATCTCAGCATTCCGTTTTTCGGCTGGTCGCGAGAGGTCGGCGATCTGCGCCCGGCGCATTTCGTCGCGCTGCATATGATGCAATCGCTGCCGCTGATCGGCTTTCTCGCCGACAAATTCACCAACAGTGGCAAACTTGTTGTAATCGCCGCCTGCGTTTTACAACTTGCGCTAGCGGCGGCGTTGTTCTTTCAGGCGCTCGGCGGTCACCCCTTCTGGCCGGCATAGTCGGGCGCCGTGCAACCTGCTATTACTTAGTGGCGGATGTCAGAGCGGGCGATCATGCAAATCAAACTTTTTTCCTGTGTTGGCGGCGTTGTCTTGTTGCCAACCCGCGACGGCGCGCTTGTCAGCCGTGAAGATGGCGGCAACCTGATCATTAATCCGCCGCGTGATGTCTGGGAGCGCGGCGAACTTAACGCGATTGAATTGCGCGGCTGGTCATATCTCGTTGCGGCAACGGCAAGCGCAATGTTGTCCTGTCTGCCGCAGCTTGAAGGCGGGTGCATCAATTATTGGGAGGCGGGCAACTGGGCGCTTAATGAAGCAGCTCGGCCGGTTGGCGTGAAGCGTGCGCCGGACCATCGCAGCGTTCATTTGCATTTGCTGGGGCGCAACATGAACGCAAAGAGTCCGAACTGGCAGTGGGGCGAGTCGCCAATCTTTCCCCGCTACGCGGAAAAGGCCGGCATGGCGCAGACAGAAGACCGCCTCACGCCTGCTGAAACGCATAACATTGTGAGCGCCCTTCGCCAGGCTCTGATTGCCAAATACGAATTTGCTGAAGACGACATGTCGCCAACAGCCGCCTGTCCGGCTTGCTCTTATCCCGTCGCCGGTGAACGCGCCGAGGCGTGTCCGGAGTGCGCGAACTAGACCTTTGGCGAAACAACAATAATGAAAAGCTTTGACCTCGTTGTGTTCGACATGGCTGGAACAACAGTCGCTGATAATGGCGCGGTGCCGCGCGCATTTATGTCAGCGCTTGCTGAGTTTGATGTTTCTATTTCGCCAGAAGAATTAAGCGGAGTGCGCGGCGCGTCAAAGCGGGAGGCGTTGGCGATGTTGTTAGGGCCTTTACGTAAGCAAGAATTCGATGCGATATATGCCCGCTTTGTCGCGACGCTGTCTGAAACTTACCGCGAAAGCGGCGCAAAAGAGATTGTGGGCGCGAGCGACGCATTCAATTTTCTCAAAGATACAGGATTGAAGATTGCGCTCAACACTGGTTTTGAACGTAGTATTGTGGAGCTGTTGCTTGGCTCTCTTGGTTGGCGCCAATCCCAGTTTGATGCGATCATTTGCGGTGATGATGTTGAGCATGGCCGCCCTGCGCCGGACATGATTTTTCAGGCGATGAAACAGACCGGCGTTAAAGACGCAGGTCGTGTCATCAATGTCGGAGATACGGTGCTGGACATGGAAGCGGGCAGGCGCGCCGGCGCCGGCGCCAATGTGGCGGTGTTGTCGGGCGCTCATGTTCGTGAGCAGCTTTTGGTATCGCCGCACACGCACATGATCGTGTCTGTCGCTGATTTGCCGAAACTGTACGCGAGCGGCTAAAACAAAAAACGCCCCGGATTTCTCCGGGGCGTTTTGCTGAAGGCTTGGTGCAAGTTTAGATATTCGCCGCTTTGGCTCTTAATGGCCTTATGCGACGGATTGGGCTTTTTCTTCCTGCGGGTCGCGCAGCACATAGCCGCGGCCCCAGACAGTTTCGATGTAATGTTCGCCCTGGGTCGCTGACGCCAATTTCTTGCGCAGCTTGCAGATAAACACATCGATAATTTTGAGTTCCGGCTCGTCCATGCCGCCATAAAGATGATTGAGGAACATCTCTTTGGTCAGCGTCGTGCCTTTGCGGAGCGAAAGAAGCTCCAGCATTTGATATTCTTTTCCGGTGAGATGGACACGCTGGCCTGCAACCTCAACCGTTTTCGCATCGAGATTGACGATCAGGCGGCCTGTTGTAATCACGGATTGCGAATGGCCTTTCGACCGGCGCACAATCGCATGGATGCGCGCAACCAATTCGTCCTTGTGAAACGGCTTGGTCATGTAATCGTCAGCGCCGAAGCCGAGGCCGCGAACTTTTGTTTCGATGTCGCCTTGACCCGTCAGAATGAGGATCGGCGTGTTGACCTTGGCGACGCGCAGAGATTTCAGCACATCAAAGCCGGTCATGTCTGGCAAATTCAGGTCGAGCAAGATGATGTCGTAGTCATAGACCTTGCCGAGATCGACGCCTTCTTCGCCCAGATCGGTAGTGTAGCAGTTGAAACCGTCGGACTTGAGCATCAGCTCGATGCTCTGTGCCGTGGCGCCGTCGTCTTCGATCAGCAGAACCCGCATGGTTAGTCTCCTGTTGGCGCGCTGTTCCCCTCTGGTTCGAACCGCGCTCTTTCGCTTTATCTGTCATGAGTTAATGACGATAAGATTTCATAATGGTTAACAGCGTGAATCAAATTCGCTGCTTTGTCGCGGGATTTTTAAGGCCCCGAAAATACTTGTTACTGGCGAAGTCAAGTGATTGCTTGATTTGCGGTCTCTGTCATTAAGCATGTTTGGTTTTTTCCGGTTAAAGCGGTTCACCAATTTACCCGTCCTTAAGCACGGCGGATTAATCATCGAAATTGTTCCGGCGTGAAAGGGGCGTCCTTCGCGGCAGCGGTTTTGGCGCTTTTCTGTGTCGATGTCGAAACGAAAGGGTTGGCGCATTCGAGTTGTGAGTGCGCTGAATGGACTCAGATTCCGGTGGCGGCGTTGAGCCGGCGGTTGATGAAGAGTCCGAATGAGGCGGACTTGGACTTCAGTATCGTTGCATTGGGCTGAAGATTTCAGGTCGAACAAAGGATGACGCGACATGTTTCTGGCGCCAAACGCCCGCGATAATCTGATGACTCTGCTGCGCCTGGCGCGCGAGGAGGCGGACGATCTTCGCGCTGACCTCGCTGACATTGAACTGGCGATGGGCGCGGCCTCGACCTCTCTTGCTGCGCTTGAAAACGAAAACCTCACTGCCGTTTCCGGAAGGGGCGGTACTATGGACGCAGAGCGATTGCGCGTTCGCCGCCATCGTCTGTTCACAACGCGCGAGATGCTTGACCGGGCCGCCGAAGAGGCGCGCCAAAGGCTTGATGCAGCGACCGCTGAACTGAAAAAACTGGAGCGTCTCGTGGCGATCGGCGCCGATGCGAGCCGCAGCGAAGTGCGTTTGACCTGCAAGGCGCCACGCATTGGGCTGTTCACCGATCCTCGAAAACTGGCGTCCTGAGCCAAAACTTTTCCCCAAGAAATCGGGAAAATTCATCCTTTGTTAACGCATGTTTACCGATCATCAGCATTCGTTGATTCGGGGATGTTCTATTTCTGTTCCGGAACCATCAGCGAGAATCGGTGATTGCAAACGATTCAACCTTTGACCGCCCATAAATTCCCATGCTATCCCATTAATGCCCATAAATTCTAGGGCTAGGGGCGGCGTGCGCCATAAATTTGCTTTGCTGAGGGAATCTCAGCTGGGGAAAATTTTGGGCGCGGCGCGGCGGAGGAAATGACATGCGGCGCGGGGCCGGGGCCCGTTTTTTTGGGTCCTACGTCAATAAGATCGATGCGAAAGGCCGGCTGGCGACGCCGGCGGCGTTTCGGCGCGCGCTCGACCTTGCGACCGAAAACGTCATCTATTGCCTTCCGTCCACGAATGAACCCTGCCTTGAATGCGGCGGCGCCGACTACATCGACTACCTTTTGTCGATGATTGAGGATCTCGATCCATATTCAGAAAAACGCATTGCGCTTGAACGCGCGATGGCGACGCAAATGAGCCCGATCTCCACCGATACGGAAGGGCGCATTAATCTGCCGGAAGAGTTGCGCAAACATGCGCAGCTTAACGGACAGGCGCTTTTCGCGGGCCATATACGATCATTCCAGATCTGGAATCCGGAATTATTTACAGCGCCGCTGGATGAAGCGAAAAAAATCGCCAGCGAAGCAAAACGCTCTTTGCGCAATCCGGCGCAGAACGGGGGCGCCGAATGAACGCTGTCGCCACATCTGCGCACAAACCGGTGATGCTGAAGGAAGTTATTACGGCGCTCGCGCCGAAAAATGGCGGCGTTTATGTTGATGCGACCTTCGGCGCAGGCGGTTACTCTCGGGCGATTCTCGCTGCGGCTGATTGCATCGTCTACGGTTTTGACCGCGATCCCAGCGCGATTGAACGTGCAAAAAGCTGGACGAAAGAATTCGCCGGGCGATTGTTCCTGATCAACCGGCCATTCGCCGAAATGCGTGAGGCTTTGGCGGAAGAGGGCGTCGAAATGGTCGACGGCGTTGTCTTCGATATTGGCGTTTCCTCGATGCAGTTGGATGAGGCGGAGCGCGGATTTTCGTTCCGTTTTGACGGTCCCTTGTCGATGCGCATGGATGGCGGGAAGCCGGATGCAGGTGACGTTATCGCCCGCGCCGACGCTCATGACCTGGCCACGATTTTCCGCCGTTATGGCGAAGAAAATCGCGCTAGTGCAATCGCCCGCGCCATTGTTCGCGAGCGCGAGGCGGCGCCGATTGAAACCACCTCGCGTCTCACCGCGATCGTCGAAAAGGCGACACCCGGCGCGGCGCGTCTAAAGATACATCCGGCGACTCGCGTTTTTCAGGGCTTGAGAATTTTCGTCAATGACGAGCTCGGTCAGCTTGTCGCCGGTTTGCGCGCCGCTGAAAGATTGCTGCGCCCGGCGGGAAGGCTGGTCGTTGTGGCGTTTCATTCTCTTGAAGATCGCATCGTCAAACGGTTCCTTGCCGGGCGGTCAGCGGCGCGGCGCAGCGGCTCGCGTCATTTGCCGCCGACAGAAGAGGCGCCGTCTTCGTTCGATCTGATTTACTCCAAGGCGTTGGAGCCGTCCGGCGAAGAAGTGGAATACAATCCGCGCGCGCGCTCGGCGAAGCTGCGCGCAGCCTTGCGGACGGATGCGCCGCCAGCGCCAGACGGAGATGAAACGCTCGGCGCACCCAAAGAAATTAGATTGTCTTTTATGCACGGAGGAAAACAATAAATGATCCGTATAACAACCATATTCCTATGTATATTGCTGGCTGCGGCGGCGTTTGGGCGGTATCGCGCTGAGGTTTCAGTTCGCGAGCTTCGCGAAGATATTGAAAGAATTGAAACGAGTCAGGCCGACGAGTTGCGCTCCATCCAGATGTTGCGGGCGGAAATTGCGTTCCTCGAAAATCCGGAGCGCCTCGCCAAGGTGGCTGCGGCAAAGACGGATCTGCGCCCTTCGAGCGGCGATCAGCTGGTCAATGCGCCTGAATTTGCGTCACTAATCGGCGATGATGAATTCGCGGATGACGAGGCCGCGCCGGCGCCGGATGGTGATGTTATTCTCCACGCCCTCGCCATGGCGCAGCTTGCGGATGCGCAATAGACTTTTTTGTTTAAGGACATCCACCGGTGTTTCGCAGAAAGCCAAAGAGATCAAAACCAAAGGCCTATGTGATCGCAGAGGCGGGCGCGTGCGAATCGGATGCCAACGCTTTGAAAGTGCGCGCGCTTGGCGCCAGAGGCCGGATTGCTGAACGCGCCCGGTTGCGCGTGATGATGTGCGCGTCGGTGTTTGTGTTCGCGTTTTCGGCGCTTGGCGTGCGCCTCGCATTTGTTTCCTTCGGGAGTGTGGCGCCGGTCGCAAGAAGCGCGTCCGCGCCGCTCACAGAAACGGAACGCAGCGAAATTGTTGACCGCAATGGCGCCTTGCTCGCCGCCGATCTGCCGGTGATTGCGCTGGAGGTTTCCGGTCAGGAAGTTTGGGACGCAAAAGAGGCGGCGGAAAAACTCGGGCAAGTGTTGCCCGATATTGATGTCGCGGCGCTTGAGGAAAAGCTCGAGCAAGGGCGCTACGTTGAAGTGCGCGCTGACCTGACGCCGGTTGAGCGGCAAGCCGTGTTTGATCTCGGACTGCCTGGCGTGCGTTTTGCGGCGCGGGTGAAGCGCTTTTATCCTCAAGGAGAACTCGCCGCGCATGTGGTCGGTCATGATGAACCGGGCAAAGGCGGCGTTATGGGGCTGGAAAAAGTCGCCAACCGTTATCGCGGTAAAGAACCTATGCGCTCCGCCATCGATATTCGCGTGCAGCAGATCCTCGAAGAAGAACTTGCCGCAGATCTGGTTAAATTCAGCGCCGAAGCCGCCTGGGGCGCCGTCATGGATGTGGAGACGGGTGAGGTGATTGCGCTCGCCAGCCTGCCGGACTTTGACCCCAACGCGCCGGGCGCCGTCGCGGCCGATTCCCGCCGCAATCGCGTCACCTATGATCGCTATGAGCTAGGCTCGGCGTTTAAGGCATTCACGGCTGCGTCCTATATCGAGATGGGTTTGGGTAATGAAGCGACAAAATTTGATGCGCGGGGAAGCTATCAGGTCGCCGATCGGCGCATCACGGATTTTCACGGTGAAAACCGCATACTGACTCTATCGGAAGTGGTTCAACATTCTTCAAATATCGGCGCCGCGCGTATGGCGGCGGACATCGGCCCCAAAGACCAGCAGCGCTATTTGAAGGCGCTCGGTCTTTTTGAGGCATTGCCTATCGAGCTTGCAGAAAACCGCGCGCCCGACCTTCCCTCCAAATGGGGTCCAGTCGAAGCGGCGACGATCTCTTATGGTCATGGCATCGCGGTTACACCCCTGCATCTTTTGGCGGCGTTTTCGGCTGTGGTGAATGGAGGCGTGTATCGCACGCCGCTGTTTCTTGCGACGGAGCGAACACCGGAAGGGCGGCGGGTCTTCGGCGAGGATACGAGCGCAGCAATGCGCCGTATCCTCCGCCGCGTGGTTACCGACGGTACGGCGAGTTACGCTGAGGTTTCTGGCTACTATCCGATTGGCAAAACGGCGACCGCCGACCGGCGCTCGCTTTCGGGCGGGTATGATACGAACGCCCGCATTTCGAGTTTTGTCGGCGCCGTGCCCGGTTATGCGCCGCGTTATGCAATCCTGATCACTTATGACAATCCGAAAGCGATTAAGAGCACATATGGTTATGCAACAGCTGGCTGGAATGCGGCGCCGGCGTTTTCACGCTTTGTTGAGCGCGCGGCGCCTTTGCTTGGTCTTTCAACCATAAATGAGTCTGCAGCGCTTGCGTCGTTCGTTTCGGGCGAAGCGCCATCTTACCGCCGCCAAGCGGTGCTTTCTCTTGAGGCGCAGGACAGGGCGCCATGAGATTGTCCGAACTCGCCTATGAATCGATTAGCCCCGACCCGCATATTGAAGGGATAACCGCCGACAGCCGCGCCGTCTCGCGCGGCTTTCTGTTTGCGGCGCTTTCCGGCGTGAATGCAGATGGCGCCCAATATATTCCACAGGCAGAGCAAAGCGGCGCCGCAGCCATTCTCGCCAAGCCCGGCGTCACGTCTAAGCTGCCGATGATTGTTGACGCTGAGCCGCGCAGGCGGCTGGCGCAAATGGCGGCGCGATATTACCCGCGCCAGCCGGAGATCATCGCCGGTGTCACCGGTACAAACGGCAAAACATCTACCGCGAGATTCGCCGCACATCTTTGGGCGCTTTTAGGCGCACATTCAGGCAGCATCGGCACGCTTGGCGCAGAAAGCGCAAACTTCACGCGCCCGCTTTCGCATACGACGCCCGATCCCGTGACCTTGCATGAAATCATCGATTCCATGACGCGCGCAGGCGTGACACATCTGGCGATGGAAGTTTCCAGTCATGGAATCGCGCAACATCGTGCGGACGCCGTTCAGTTCCGCATCGCTGCCTTCACCAACATCACCCAGGATCATCTCGATTATCACGCGTCGTTCGAGGATTATTTCGCCGCCAAGAGCCGTCTGTTTTCGGAACTGCTCGCTAGCAACGGCATTGCTGTCGTCAATATGGATGGGGAGGGCGCCGAAGACATTGTCGCACTCGCCCGGACGCGCGGCGTTGCGACCATTCAAACCGGTGCGAAGGGACGCGATCTGCGCCTGCTCGGCTGTACGCCGCATCTGGGCGGGTTGTCGCTTGAGGTCGAAACGCACGGCAAAGCTTATCGTATCGATACGCCGTTGATCGGCGCCTTTCAGGCAGAGAACGCGTTGCTTGCCGCCGGAATTGTGATCGCCGGCGGCGAACGCGCCATTGATGTGGTGCAAAAGATCGCTGATATCACCGGCGCGCCGGGCCGGATGCAGTTTGTTTGTGAAGCGTCCGGCGGCGGCGTCTTTGTCGACTATGCGCATACGCCAGATGCAGTGGCGACAGCATTGCAGGCGATCAGGCCGCACGCAACGGGCCGCGTCATCGCGATCATTGGCGCAGGCGGCGACCGTGACAAGACGAAACGCCCGCTGATGGGAGCGGCAGCGAAACAATATGCGGATATCGTAATTGTCACCGATGACAATCCGCGCACTGAAGATCCGGCGGCGATCCGGGCGGCGGTGTTGAAAGGATGTCCGGACGCCATGGATATTGGCGACCGGGCGGAAGCGATTGCGGCGGGGGTCGCGCAGCTTCGGGAAGGGGACGTGCTCTTGATCATGGGGAAAGGACACGAGGCGGGCCAACAGGTGGGTGATCAGCTTTTGCCGTTCGACGACGCGAGTGTTGCGCTGGAAGTTGTCGCGGACCAGCTCAAGGAGTTCGGGAGATGACGGAAAAATTGCAAGATAATCTTTGGAGTGCGTACGAGGCGGCGGCGGCCACAGGCGGAGCCTTATGCGCGCGCGGCGGTGATCCGAAACATTGGACGGCGGAGGAATGGTTTGCTGGCGGGATTTCCATCGACACGCGGACATTAAAGCCGGGCGATATTTTTGTCGCCCTGCGCGACATTCGCGACGGGCATGAGTTTTTGAAAAATGCGTTCGAGGCCGGCGCTTCTGCGGCGCTTGTGGCGCGCGCGCCCGAAGACGCGCCAGACGGCGCACCCTTGCTGGTGGTTGGCGACACGCTGCAAGGACTGCGCGATCTCGCAGCGGCGGCGCGCTTGCGAAATTTCGGCAAACGGGTGGCGGTTACCGGCAGCGCCGGAAAGACCTCTACAAAGGAAATTTTGCGTGCTGTGCTTGGCAGCGCCGGAATCGTTCACGCCGCCGATAAAAGTTTCAACAATCATTGGGGCGTGCCGTTGACGCTTGCTCGATTGCCAATGCGTGCAGATTATGGCGTCTTTGAAATCGGCATGAACCATCCGGGCGAGATTACCCCGCTGGCCGGGCTGGTGCGCCCACATGCGGCGATTGTCACCACGGTTGCGGCGGCGCATCTTGAGTTTTTCAAGTCGGTGGAAGAAATCGCCGAAGCCAAAGCCGAAATTTTCACTGGCCTGGCGCCAGGCGGCGTTGCGGTGTTGCCGTTCGACAATGAATATTTTTCTTTGCTGAAAAAACGCGCGGAAGAGGCAGGAGCGGCTTCCTTCGTTACCTTCGGCGAAAAACCCGGCGCAGACTTTCAGTTGCTCAACTACGCGGCCGAAAGCGCAGGTGCGCGGCTCAAAGCCAAGATCAAAGGCAAGGCGGTTGAGTTTTTCGCCGGCATTCCTGGCCGCCATCAGGCGACCAACATGCTGGCCGCGCTCGCTGCGGCTGACGCTGTCGGCGCGCCGTTGGACCCCGCCATCGCCGCTCTTGCGCATATCACGCCGGCCGAAGGGCGCGGCGCACGCACGACTATTGCGGTTGGGGGGGGTGCTGCCGTTTTGATCGACGAAAGCTACAACGCCAATCCCGCATCCATGGCCGCGGCCATTGGCCTGCTGGGCGCTAGCAGTCCGGCTGAAGGCGGTCGCCGCATCGCCATTCTCGGCGAGATGCTGGAGCTCGGGCCGGATGCCGAGAATTTGCATAAAAAACTTGTAACCGCCTTGGTCGCCGCAAAGGTTGACCGCGTCTACGCAGCGGGCCAATTGATGCGCCATCTCTGGGATGTCCTTCCACCACCCATGCGCGGTCTGCACGCTGGCGACGCTGTCGGCCTTGTCGGTCCTGTGTTGGATGCGATCGGCCCCGGCGATATTGTAATGGTCAAAGGGTCAAACGCGTCAAAAGTCAGCGCTGTGGCGCGCGCGCTCAAGGACAGCGGCAAAAAAGAAGATTTGAAAGAGGGCCGGGCTTAGATGCTGTATCACCTGCTGACTCCCTATGCGGATCAGTTCCAACTGTTCAATGTGTTCCGTTATCTGACATTCCGCACCGGCGGCGCAGTGATGACGGCGCTGTTGATTTCATTTCTGATGGGCCCATCGCTTATCCGCTGGATGCGCCGCAAGCAGGGACGCGGTCAGCCGATCCGCACCGATGGCCCGCAAACGCATATTATTGAAAAGGCAGGCACGCCGACCATGGGCGGCGTTCTTATTCTTTTGTCTTTAACGGTTGCGACCTTTTTGTGGGCGCGTCTCGACAATATGTATGTCTGGATCGTCATGGGCGTGACGCTCGCCTTCGGCGCGCTCGGTTTCATTGACGATTATATGAAAGTCACCAAACAAAACGCAGACGGGCTGGTCGGCAGTTTGAAGCTGGTTGTGCAATTTGCCGTTGCGCTCCTTGCTGCATGGTTCTGCATGGATACGCTGCAATCGGCGCCGGATGCCCCGGCGGGCCTCGCCACATCGGTGCCGGTGCCTTTTGTGCCGCTGGACATTTTCAATGACTGGTTCAAGGCGCCGGGCGTGCCGCTGGGATTATTCATTATTCCGTTTGCCGCCTTCGTGATTGTCGGCGCCTCAAATACGGTAAACCTGACGGACGGGCTCGACGGACTTGCGACTGTGCCGGTGATGATCGCGGCGGGCGCGTATGCGCTGATCGCCTATCTCGTTGGCAACGCAATATATGCAAATTATCTCGGTGTGCCATTCGTTCCGGGTGTCGGCGAAGTGACGGTCATTTGCGGCGCGATCATCGGCGCGGGTCTCGGTTTTCTTTGGTACAACGCGCCGCCCGCCGCCATCTTTATGGGCGACACAGGATCGCTCGCGCTTGGCGGCGCCATCGGCTCGATTGCAGTGGCCGCAAAACATGAAGTGGTTTTGGCGATTGTCGGCGGGCTGTTCGTGCTGGAAGGATTGTCCGTGATGATCCAGATCGCATCCTTCAAACTGACCGGCAAACGCGTCTTCCGCATGGCGCCGATCCATCATCACTTTGAACAACTGGGTTGGAAAGAATCGACCATCGTTATTCGTTTCTGGATCATTGCATTTGTTCTGGCCATGATCGGCCTCGCAACCTTGAAACTGCGGTAAGGCGATGATCTTAATCCCTGACATCAAGCGAAAGAAGGTCGGCGTCTTCGGCCTCGGCCTGTCCGGCATTGCAACTTGCGAAGCGCTGGTTGCATCAGGCGCGCAAGTCTATTCTTTCGATGAAAACCGTCAGGCGCGCGATAAAACCTCTGATACGGAATATCGTTGCGAACATCCGAAAAACTGGCCATGGAAAGAGCTTGAAGCTCTTGTGGTCTCGCCCGGCGTGCCGCTCACGCATCCCAAGCCCCATGCGATTGTTCGCAAGGCGCGGCTTGAAAAAGTTCCAGTCATTGGCGACACGGAATTATTCGCGCGTGCTTTGACTGCGCTGGAGCCGCGTGCGCGGCCTCGCGTCATCGGTGTCACCGGCTCGAATGGAAAATCGACAACGACGGCGCTGATCGGCCATCTGTTAAAGCAGGCGGGCGAAGATGTTTATGTGGGCGGCAATATCGGCGAGGCCGTGCTGTCATTGCCAGCCTTTGAGAGCGAAGCGATTTACGTGCTGGAGCTGTCGTCGTTCCAGCTCGATCTGACCCACACGCTCAGGCTCAACGCGGCGGTGTTTTTGAACCTGTCGCCGGACCATATTGAACGGCACGGTTCGGTCGATGGTTATCTTGAGGCCAAGAAGCGGATTTTCTTGAATCAAACCGCTGATGATCTCGCGGTGATCGGCGTTGATGATGATCATGCGCAGGCCGTGTGCACGGAAATGATGGCGCGCGGACCGGCTGAAGTCCGGCCTGTCTCGTCGGGCAGTGCGTTGGGCCGAGGCGTTTACGGGCTGCAAGACAAAATCTATTTTAACCTCGACGGCAAGACGGCGCTTGCGGGTGAGCTTTCTACTGCGCGCTCCTTGCGCGGCGCGCATAATCTTCAAAACGCCGCCGCTGCAATCGCTGTATGCGAAAAATTCGGCGTTGATCCGGCGCTGGCGGTCAAATCCGCGCAGCGTTATGAAGGCTTGCCGCACCGTATCGAAGAAGTCGGCCGCAACGGCAAAGTGCTGTTCATCAACGATTCAAAAGCGACCAACGCAGACGCCTCGGCGCGTGCTTTGGCGGCGTTCACTGATATTTACTGGATCGCCGGCGGCAAACCGAAAGAAGGCGGGGTCGCGAGCCTCGTTCCAATGATGAACCGCGTGCGCAAAACATATTTGATCGGCGAAGCGGCGGCTGATTTTGAAAAACAGCTGAACGGCGCGGTGGCGTGCGTTCAGTGCGGCGATCTTGAAAAGGCGGTGGCGGCGGCGGCGAAAGATGCGGCGAAGTCCGACGCCGCCAATCCAATCGTTCTTCTGTCGCCGGCATGCGCGTCATACGATCAGTTCAAAAATTTTGAGGCGCGCGGAAACGCTTTTCGTGATCTCGTCTCAGAACTATCGTCAACCAATGGAGAAGCAGCGTGAGGCGCATGTCGCGGCTGGACGATTCCCCGTTTGCACGTTTGTGGTGGTCGATTGATCGGCCTGCGCTCGGCGTCTTGTTGTTGATCATTGTCATTGGCGGGGTCGTGTTGATGGCGGCAGGGCCGACGGCGGCTGCGCGCATGGGCATTGGCGGCGAGTTTCATTTTCCGCTGCGCCAACTTATTTTTATGGGACCGGCTTTGTTGCTGATGACAGCGATAGCGTTCCTTACGCCGCTTCAAGCGCGCCGGCTCGGCGTCATTGTTTTCGTCGCCGCCCTGGCGCTCATGCTGTTCCTGTTGCTGTTTGGCGGCGAAGTGAATGGCGCCAAGCGCTGGCTTTATATTGGTTCGTTTTCCTTGCAGCCGTCGGAATTCGCCAAGCCCGGTTTTGTGATCGCGGCGGCATGGATGCTGGCCGAAGGCGCGCGCGACCCAAAATTCCCCGGCGGCGTGATCGCAATCGGGTTGTATCTCGTATTCGCAATGTTGCTTTTGTTGCAGCCCGATTTTGGTCAATGGGCGCTGGTGACCGGCGTGTGGGCGGTGATGTTTTTCGTCGCTGGCTGGAGCTGGCTCTGGATCGCAGGGCTTGGGGCGGCGGGCATGGGCGCCCTGACGGCCGGCTACTTTCTCTCCGATCACGTGGCGCGCCGGGTCGATGGATTTTTCAATCCGGACTCGACAGAGACCTATCAGGTCGACCGCGCCATAGAGACCATCGCCAATGGCGGATGGATTGGCCGCGGCGAGGCGCCGCCGGTCAAAGCCATGTTGCCGGACGCGCATACGGATTTCATCTTCGCGGTCGCCGGAGAGGATTTCGGGTTTGCGCTTGCGGTCATCATCATTATTCTCTTTGCCATCTTCACCGCGCGGATTATGGCGACCGCCGCAGGGTTGAAATCCGTTTTCGCCCAGTGCGCGGCGACGGGGCTCGCGGCGATCATCGGCTTTCAGGCGATCATCAATATCGGCGTTTCACTGCGCGCCTTGCCGGCCAAGGGCATGACATTGCCGTTCATTTCCTATGGCGGCTCGTCCTTGATTGCGACTGGGCTGACTGTTGGTTTGATTTTCGCGCTTACGCGCTCGCATCAAGGCGTGTTCCGGCGCAAGGACATTATGCCGTGAGCCTGGATGGACCCATTGCTCTTGCGGCGGGCGGCACCGGCGGACATTTGTTTCCAGCCGAAGCGCTGGCGCAGGAATTGAAACGACGCGGCCACAAGGTATTGCTGGTTACCGATGCGCGCGGCGCACGCTACGCAGAAAATTTTCCCGCGGACGAACGCTTTGTAATTTCCGCCGCGACGCCTTCCATTGGCGGACCGGTGGCGAAGGCCGCAGCGGCGCTTTCCATCGCGTCGGGCCTGATCAAATCTTTAAGCGAATTCAAAAAACGAAAGCCCGCCGCAGCGGTCGGTTTTGGCGGCTACCCTTCACTGCCCGCCATGAAGGCCGCTTCTTTGATGCATATTCCATACGGTGTGCATGAACAAAATGGCGTGCTCGGCCGTGCAAACCGCATGCTGGTCAAAGGCGCTGCATTCACTGCTCATGCTTTTCCGGTCTTGGAAAAACTACCCGCCAGCGTTTCGGCGATTGAAGTTGGAAACCCTGTGCGTGATGCCGTGAACGAAGTCGCTGACGTTTCTTACCCGTCGCTCGACGGCGACATTAATCTTCTTATTTTTGGCGGCAGCCAGGGCGCCAGCATTTTCTCCAATGCGCCGGTGAAAGCCATCGCCGCGCTGCCGGAAACACTGCGGAGCCGCCTCGTCGTCACGCATCAGGCGCGGGAGAAAGAACTCGGCGCAGTGAAGGCCGCTTATGCAGAGGCTGGCGTGCGCGCCGAGGTGGCGCCGTTTTTCACCGATCTTCCGCAACGCATGGCGGCGGCGCATCTGGTGATTTCCCGCGCCGGGGCCTCAACCGTGACGGAACTCGCCGCCATTGGCCGCCCGTCAATCCTGGCGCCGCTGGCCATCGCCATGGACGATCACCAATCGGGCAACGCGCGGACACTGTCCGGTAGGAAAGCCGCCGTGATTTTGCCGGAAAAAGAGTTTAATCAGTATGAGCTCGCTGCGCCCTTGGGGGCGCTGCTGGAAAATCCGGCAAGATTGCGGGAAATGGCGGCGGCGGCGAAAGGCGCGGTGAAATCCGGCGCGGCGTCGAAGCTCGCCGATCTGGTTGAAGACATCGCCACGCGAAATGCGGCGGCATAAGTAGAGTATTATGACGAGAAAAGATCAATTTTCCAAAGTCGATCCGCCGAAGATCAAGGTGCGTCTGCCGTTTGGCGCGGGCGTCGTTCATTTTGTTGGGATTGGCGGCATCGGCATGAGCGGCATCGCCGATGTGATGCGCACGCTCGGCTATGATGTGCGCGGTTCGGATGTCGCCGATGGTCCAAACGTTCAGCGTTTGCGCGACAAGGGCGTGCCGGTCGTCATCGGCCACAAGCCGGAGAATGTCGAAGGCGCCGACGCGGTGATTATTTCAACAGCGATCAAGCGCGACAATCCGGAAGTCGCCGCTGCGCGTGCGCGCCATATCCCCGTCGTCAAGCGCGCTGACATGCTCGCTGAACTGATGCGCCTGAAATGGACTGTCTCCGTTGCTGGCACGCACGGCAAAACGACGACAACGACTATGGTTGCGGCGCTGTTGGATGAAGCCAATCTCGACCCGACCGTCATCAATGGCGGCGTCATCAACGCTTACGGCGCCAATGCGCGGATCGGCGAGGGCGACTGGATGGTGGTCGAGGCGGACGAAAGCGACGGAACGTTCATTCGTTTGCCGACGACCGTCGCCATCGTCACCAATATCGATCCGGAGCATTTGGATCATTGGGGTGGGTTTGAAAATCTGCGTAAAGCGTTTGACCGTTTCGTTGAGAACACGCCGTTTTACGGTTTCGGCATTGTCTGCCTCGATCACCCCGAAGTGCAGGCGCTGGTGGGCCGCGTCACTGACCGGCGGTTGATCACTTACGGCGTCAATCCGCAGGCCGATGTGCGCGCCGCAAATATCCG
>BQJG01000015.1 GCA_021604585.1 Hyphococcus sp. | reverse complement strand
ACCGCAGAGTTCAAGGTCGCAAAATAATTGTCCGATGTCGGCACCACCGTGCCGAGATATTTCTTCACCAGTTCCGGGTGCTCGCGCACGGCCTCTGAAATCGACATGAAAATCACGCCGGCTTTTTCCAGCTCTTTCTTGAAGGTCGTTGCGACGGAGACGCTATCGAACACCGCGTCGACCGCGACTTTTTTCTTTTCGGGCAGAGGTGTTCCATCGGGATGCGTGCGCGCCTCGCCGGGGCTGTCGCCCGCGCCGGCAACGCCGAGCAGCACTTCCGCCTCGCGCAGCGGGATGCCGAGTTTTTCAAAGTCTGCGAGAATTTCCGGCGGCACGTCGTCGATGGATTCGTATTTCGCGCCGGTGGTCGGCTCGGAATAGTAATAGGCGTCCTGATAATCGATCTTCGGATAATGAACCATCGCCCAGGCCGGCTCGGTCATGGTCAACCAGCGCCGGAACGCTTCGAGACGCCATTCCAGCAGCCATTCCGGCTCTTCCTTTTTGGCGGAAATGAACCGGACGGTGTCTTCGTTGAGACCCTTCGGCGCCTTCACCGACTCAATGTTGGTTGTGAAGCCGTATTTATAGGTCTCCAGCGCCTTCGCCGTCGCGACGGTGTCTTTGGAAATGGATTCTTTGACTTCAGACATTATTACTCGCCCTCAATCGCGTTGGCGAGGATGACGGTCACGTCAGCGCCTGCATCGCGATGTTTTGCAATCGCCTGATATTCATCCGAGGCGGCCCACTCGATAAACGCTCGCTTGTTTGGAAACTCCATCAACACTAATCGGTCACCATCCCATTCGCCTTGAACGGCGCGCGCAGAAAAATCGGCGGCCAGAAGCTTGCCCTTGAATTTTTCAAAGACGCCCATGAACTGCGAGGAATACTTTTCGTATTCAGCGCGATCTTTGATCTTGATCTGGCCAATCGCGTAAACGGTCATGCCGCCCCCTTTTGTTCCGACCGGTCTTTAACGCGCGCAAAAGCCTTTGGCCATTCGCGAATGAACGCTTCGGCGTCGGCTTGCGTTGAATTCCACCCGAGCGAAACACGGATTGCAGATGTCGCTTCTTCCTCGCTGGCGCCCATGGCGCGCAGAACGTGGCTGGGTTTGGTTTTGCCGGACGAGCACGCCGACCCCGCAGAGATCGCAATCCCCGCAAGGTCCATGGTCATCAACTGCGTCGCGCCGGAAAATCCGTCTGCGGAGAGACACAGTGTGCCCGGCAAGCGGTCTTCGCTCGCGCCCCAGATTTTCGCGCCCGATTCGATGGCGGCGTACTCCATGTGATTGCGCAGCGCGGCGATCTCGCCGGCGCGGGCGAGGCATTGTTTCGCCAGCTCGCACGCCAATCCGAGCCCGGCGATCGCCGGCACATTATGCGTGCCCGCCCGGCGGTTCTGTTCATGGCCGCCGCCGCGCATGACAGGTTCGAGCGGCAGGTTCGGCCCGGCGACAAGGGCGCCAATGCCGACCGGCCCGCCGAATTTGTGGCCGGTGAACGACATGATGTCAGCGCCCGACATGACGAAGTTGACCGGGACTTTGCCGACAGCTTGCGCGGCGTCGCAGAACAACAGCCCGCCAGCGTCATGAACGACGTCTGCGGCTTCGCGCACCGGCTGAAGCACACCGGTCTCATTATTGGCGAACATGATGCAGACCATAAAGCCGCCGTCGCGCGCGGCGTCATAATTTTTAAGCCGCTCGCTCAACCACTCGAGATCGGCGACGCCCGTATGCAGCGCTGGAATAATCTCAATTTCGGCGCCGGTGGTCGCCGCGTTGGCCGCGACCGCGGAATGTTCAGTCGCGCTGATGAAAATGCGCTTGATGTCGTGCGGCGCGATCGCGCCATGCAGCGCGTAGTGAATCGATTCCGTGCCGCCGCTGGTGAAGATGACGCCGTTGACCGGCGCATTGACCAGCGCGCGCACCTGCTCGCGCGCATCTTCCAGAATTTTGTGTGCGCGGCGCCCTTCTTCATGCACAGACAGCGAGTTGCCGTCATGGCGCATAGTCTCTGCGACCCGTTCGATCACTTCGGGCCGGATAGGTGCGGTTGCATTATGGTCTAGGTAATGTCGCTTCATTCCGCCGCTCCCAATGCCACGCGATCCCTTGGCGCGTTTACCGCCGCCATGCCGGCGACGCGTTTTGTCAGAATGTCTTCCAGTGTCACGGCGTTCAAAAAGAGTTCTATCTGACGGCCGAGTTCGTCCCATAAATCATGAGTGAGGCAGCGCGCGCTGGTGCCCTGACAGCCAATGGCGGAACCAGTCGCGCAGGCGGTCGTACGAATTTCCTCGTCCACCGCCGCAACAATATCGGCGACGCGAATGTCTGAGGCAGGCGCGGTCAACACATAACCGCCGGAAACGCCGCGCGCGCTTTCAACCAGCCCAGCGCGGCGGAGTTTTGCAAAAAGCTGTTCCAGATAGGAAAGAGAAATTCCCTGCCGCAGGGCGACATCCGAAAGCGCCACTGGCCCGCCCGTCACGCCTTGAGCGGCGATGTCGGCGAGCGCCGAGACGGCGTATCTGCCTTTGGTGGTAAGCTTCACTTCTTTTCTCTCTTCCGGATCCCGGGACCGTTGGCCGCGCGCCAATTTGCTGGCGTCGGTCCAAAAACATGCTATACGCGCCCGCTGACGATCCCTTGCGCAGCCGAGATAAGAAATCCGACCAATTTAGTCAACATTGCCGCCGCTGAAATAACGGTGAATTTACTGGCTTTTTTGTGTCATTTGGCCGCATTGCTGATCATAAAGTAAGCAATTTGCTGGGTGTTTTACCCGGCTCTCAGTTTCGAAAAAGGACTAAAATGCCAGAAGTGATTTTCGCCGGTCCTGAAGGACGCCTCGAAGGCCGTTATCAAAAAGGGAAAGGCGAAAACCCGCCAGTGGCGCTGGTGCTGCACCCGCATCCGCTGTTCGGTGGCACCATGAACAACCGCGCCACCTACGAGATGTACCAGATGTTCGTGCGCCGGGGCTTTTCGACCATGCGCTTTAATTTCCGCGGGGTCGGTCGCAGCCAGGGCGAATATGATCAAGGCCAGGGTGAACTCGCCGACGCGGCGACCGCGCTCGACTATATGCAACAACTGAACCCGAATGCGCCTTTCAGCTGGGTCGCTGGCTTTTCTTTCGGCTCATGGATCGCCATGCAATTGCTGATGCGCCGGCCGGAAATCGTTGGTTTTATCGCCGGATCGACACCCGCCAATTTGTACGATTTTTCGTTTCTGGCGCCCTGCCCGTCATCCGGGGTCGTAATCCATGGCGAGTTCGACAAGATCTGCGTCCCCGAAGAGACCAGAGGAATGGTGGAACGCACCCGCACGCAAAAGGGCCGCAAAATCGAGTTTCAAGTGGTGCCCGCCGCCGATCATTTCTTCGAATCCCATATTGAGAGTTACATCAAGACTGCGGAGACTTATCTTGATGATCGCCTCGCCCATGATTTGCCGGAAGGCGAGTATCACGGCGAAAAATAGACGTTCAGCGCTGTTTTCCTATTGTTTATTGATTTTTCCCTGGATTAACTTTTGACCCCTATGTTGGGGTCGTCAGCTATTCGTCCGGGGGGACTCAAATTGTTTCAAGCTCTGCTCCGCATCTTGCCGCTCATGCGCCCGACTCTCGCCGCCAAACTGGCGGGCGTGAACGGATTTACCGGGCGCGGCGCGATCGCTTACTCCGCCGCAAAGAGCGGCGTTAAAACTTTGTCGGTTAAACTCGATGGGCTGGCGGGCCGGGGCGCCGAGATTCTCGCAGATGAGACCCATGCCGTGCAGATTAAAATTAGAAACGGACACGCAGACGAGACGTTTGTCTCCAAAAAAGGGCACAGAGTGCCGGACCTGAAAGAAGGTGACCGCATTGACGTGCAGCAAAACGGGGACGTCATCCTCAGCGGCGTCTTAACGCGGAACTGAACCGTTTCGCCGAGTTTACGCGTGATTTCTCAAACGCCCGTGATATCGTTTTCCGAAACAGAAGGATTGCGATGTGGCGTTTAACAAACCCCAAAAAGTCAGCGACGATTTTCCAACGCCAGCTCGTCAGTCGCGGCCAATGCCAGTCGCATCAATTTTGCTTGCTGCCGGGCTCTTGGCGCTGATTGCTCTGCTGGCCTTGTCATATTGAGATTTAGACCAAGCCGGCGCGGCCTATGGCCAAAAATTTCTCCCGGCGCTGACGCTTTAATTCATCCGGCGACAAATGTTCTAATTCCCGGATCGCAGACTCCACTGCATCGCCCAGACGTTCAACGGTTAGGCCGACATCGCGATGCGCGCCGCCCACTGGCTCCGGTATGATTGAATCAATGACGCCGAGCTCCAGCAAATCCTGCGCCGAAATCCGCATCGCCTCAGCCGCATCCGGCGCCTTATTGTCGCCCTTCCCAGCGGCATCCTTCCAAAGGATCGACGCGCAGCCCTCAGGCGAGATGACAGAATAGACCGAATGCTCCAGCATCAGCACTTTGTTAGCGGCCGCCAGCGCAACCGCGCCGCCGGAACCGCCTTCGCCAACGATCACCGAAACAAGCGGCGCAGACAAGCCCAGACATTTCTCCGTACACGATGCGATCGCTTCCGCCTGACCGCGCTCTTCTGCGCCGCGGCCGGGATAAGCGCCAGGCGTGTCGACCAGCGTCACCACCGGCATGTTAAAACGCTCCGCCATATCCATCAGGCGCATTGCCTTGCGATACCCTTCCGGTCTCGCCATGCCGAAATTATGTTTGACGCGCCCCGCCGTATCGGCGCCTTTTTCGTGGCCAATCAGCATGATCGAGCGGCCTCGAAGCCTTGCGGGACCGCCAAGCACGGCAGCGTCCTCGCCAAACGCGCGATCACCAGCGAGCGGCGTAAAGTCGTCCACCAGTTGCGACACATAATCTGCAAAATGTGGACGCGATGCGTGACGCGCCACCAGCGCCTTCTGCCATCGTGTGAGTTTGGCGTATGATTCCGCGAGCAGACTTTCCGCCTTACCCTGAAGCTTGGCGATCTCTTCGGCGACATTGACGCCGGTCTGACCATCCATCTGACGAAGGTCGGCGATCTTGCCTTCAAGTTCAGCGATTGGTTTTTCAAAATCGAGATATGTGCGCATATGCGTGACTTACCGGCTTATGGTTAGGAAATTGGCGTTGGTCTTGATGCAATTCCTAATGTTTCAGAAACCCCCGGGCAACCCTTCACGTTTCGCACACGGCCAGGCTAGGTCTTTTTCTTCGCCAATGGGTGCTTGGTCAGCACCAATTCACTCAATCGGTCTTGAGCCACATGAGTGTAAATCTGCGTGGTTGTAATGTCGGCATGACCCAGCATTTGCTGGACGCTCCTGAGATCAGCGCCGCCTTCGAGCAAGTGCGTGGCGAAGGCGTGACGCAGCACGTGCGGCGAAACTTTCGACGGAGCAACGCCAGCTTCGACCGCAAGATCTTTCAGCAATTGGGCAAAGCGCGCCGCCGTGATGTGACCCGTCTTTCCCCCGGACGGAAACAACCAGGGCGAGGTCTTTCCTTCTTCGATAAACACGCCTCGAGATGCCAAATATGCTTCCACCGCCGCAAGAGCGCCAGTTGTAAGCGGCGCCAGCCTTTCTTTATCGCCTTTGCCGCGAATAATAAGGATCCGATCATTTTTTCGAATCGCGGCGAGCTTTAGGCTTACCAACTCAGAGACCCGCAACCCCGCTGCATAAAGCACTTCCAGCATGGCCATCAGGCGGGCCCCTTTTGGCCCTTCTGACTTGCTTGCAGCCGTGAAGAGAGATGTGACCTCGTCCGCTGTCAATATTTTCGGCAACGGCCGGCGTGTTTTTGGCCTGTCGATCGATGCAGTAGGGTTATCGGCGCGGTAACCCTCTGTATACAGAAATTGGTAGAATTGGCGCAAGGCGGACGTTTTCAATGCGGCCGTCGATGCCGCCAATCCTTCGGCTTCAAGCGCTTCCAGCCATGCTGAAATGTCATCAGCGCCGGCTGTTTGCAGCGCTTCCTTGCGAGTACCGGCGAAAGTGGCAAAACGCACAAGATCACGGCCGTAATTTTTAAGCGTATTCGCGGCGGCGGCGCGCTCAACCGCCATCATTTCAAGGAATGCCTCGATCAGGCGCGCATTTTCCTGGCTGCTTTGAATTGCGGCGCGTTTGGCCGTCATCGCACGCTCATTGGCCCCGCGGCTTTATGCGCGGAGTGATTCCGCCCTCTGTCTGTGAGGCGGATGATGCAGCGGCCGGCATAGCTTCCACACTTCCTCCTGATGCCGCACCACCAAGCGATGGGGTCTCAGCATGTTGGGAGAATGACGCCGCCCAGGCTTGCTCAAAACGATTGCGGCGGCTCAATTCCGGCATCCCCGCAGCCCGCAAGCCTTCGCTCACAATAACTGATTCAACCTCGCCGCCATTTGCTCCGCCGCCGGATGACGCCGCTAGCGCCGCCAGCCCTGCTTGACCGGATTTGCCGTCCGCCACAGCGTCAAATGCCGCCTCCAATATGCGCGCAGTCACCGCCGGATCTTCATGCGCATGCTGAGCCGGGCCAAATCCAGCATCATCCGCAAGCAAAGAGACGCCAGCGCTGCGCGCAATTCGAGATGCGGTTTGCGGATCCAAGAGCGCCAACAAGTTCACGCGATCAATAAACGCAACGCCCAATTTTTCCGGCAAAGCTGCGACGCTTTCATTGGCGCCAATCATCGCTGTCAGCCATCGGCCTGCGCCGACACTGTCGCCGGTCGCCATGGCTGCAAGCGCAAAATGCTCTGCTTCTTCCGGCGAAACCAGTACGCCCTCTAGTGAAGAGATTTCCTCTGCATAAAGGTGGGACAGCGCATAAGCACGCGAAAAGCTGTCGGCGCGCGATAGGGCGAAAGAGATCCGTTGCGCCTTGTCGCGGATGAATTCCGGTGCGGTCATTTCCGTAATCGATTGATAAAGCATTGCATCAATCAGCGGGTCCGCCGGATGCGCTGCCGCTTGATCCATCACCGATGCAAGGTCCGCAACTTCAAACTGCTGGCTCGTGAACAGTCCCTTGAGTGAGGATGCCTCCTTTACGCCTAAAGCGATCGCTTGCTCGGCCGCTTCGATGCGCAAAGCGGGATTAGCATTCAGATCAGCAGAAAAAGCGGCCAGCACCCCGCCATCAGCCTGTGATAAAAGCGCCGGATTGAGATCAGCGCCAATAGCCTTCAAGGCCGCATATTGGAGCGCGGTAGAAATCGGGGGAATGGCCTTCGGCGGCACACGAGTGGCGGCGGACAAAAAAAGCGCTTCTTCAGCCGAAGAGATGGCGCCGCGTTCACGCAACAGATTCATGGTGAGGTCAAAGGCGTCCAGCTCGCCAGCGCGTGCATAACAAAAAGCACGCAACCTGACCCAAAAAATAACCTCGCGTCCGCTGGTCAATCCTGCGCCGCGCCGGCAGGCGCCGTCAGCATCTCCGTCAAGCAGACTTAGGGTGGCCTCGGCCTCCGCGACAAACAGGTCATTTTTGCCGGATGTCGCAAGGCTCGCCACGGTTTGCGCTTCGTTGATAAATCCAGCCCGCGCCAGTGCGAGCAACTTTTTGCCGCCCAGAGACGCGCCTGCCCCAGCAGGCTTGGCGCCGGGCGACAACAAGGTGCGCCGCAAAGCCTGACCAAGGCTTGGTGATGCGGGACGGCTTGGCGCGTATGACAAAAGAAAATCGAGCGTTTGCGGATCGCTCTTTTCCCACAATGTGTTCGGCAACGCCGTCTCGCCCGCATCAAGACCGCCAATTGCAAAAGCATCTGTCGCCAGTTGGGTCGTTTCGACTGACGCGGGCGGAGCGATCTGCGCCATCGCCAGGGGGACGCACAAGCCAGCCATTAGCCCCAAGGAGCCAGCAATCGCCATTTTACGCCGCATGGTTCGCTTCCATTTCGATTTCATGAAGATCGGGCTCCATCATTTGCCCATAGATGAAAAGTCCAATCAGGCCCGCCAGGACCAGCAATACAATAATGGCTATGAACCGCACGCTTCAGACCCTCCGATACGACCGCCGAATAGGCGGACGTCTTTATCAACCTCATAGCTCGACCAACAATCAAGCCCGTTCGTCGCTGGTTTCCCCGAGATATCACGCCATATCTAGCATCGCGCCCCGCGCTCCCCTACATCTAGCCCTCATGGGGCAAGCTCGTAAACACCCTGATCTCTCATGCTCTCGACCGGTGGTTCTGGTCGGAATGATGGGGGCTGGCAAAACCACCGTGGGAAGGCGGCTCGCAAGCCGCCTTGGCCTGCCATTTCATGACGCTGATCAAGAAATTGAACGCGCCGCCGGAATGACCGTGGCCGACCTCTTCGCCGCTCATGGCGAGCAGAGTTTCCGTGAGGGCGAAGCGCGGGTGATCAAACGGCTGCTGGAGGGTGATCCACATGTCCTCGCAACTGGCGGAGGGGCTGTGATAAACGCGGAAACCCGTTCTTTGATCCGGGATCTCGCTGTTTCCATTTGGATCAAGGCCGATCTCGACACCATCGTGCGGCGCGCCACACGGCGCGGAACGCGGCCTTTGCTGAAATCAGGCGACCCGAAAGCGACGATAAGCCAGCTTATGTCGGAGCGGGAAAGTTTTTATGCTTCGTCGGACATCCATATCGACAGTCAGCCTGGCCCCCATTCAAATACGGTCGATCTGATCATTGAAGAACTGACCAGCCGTCCTGATCTTCTGATGGGCAACAAGGAAAAGACCTCATGAGTTTCGCATCCGTGCGAGTGCCGCTCGGCGAGCGATCATACGACATTCACATTGGCGAAGGCTTGATCGAACAGGCCGGCGTTTTGCTTGGGCCTTGTCTGAAGCGAACCCGCACAGTCGTGGTGACAGACGAGAATGTTTTCGCAGCACAGGGCGAACGCCTCAAACGCGGTCTTTCGGAATCAGGAATCGATGTTGAATTTATTCGCCTCGCAGCAGGCGAAGCGACAAAATCTTTCTCAGAGCTACAAAATCTTGTGGGGCGCCTTCTCGATCTTGGCGCCGAACGCGATGACATCGTTATCGCTTTTGGCGGCGGCGTAATTGGCGACCTGACGGGGTTTGCGTGCTCTATCCTGCGCCGCGGCTGTCGCTTCGTACAAATTCCAACCACGCTTTTGGCGCAAGTCGACAGCGCGGTAGGCGGCAAGACGGCGATCAACGTCACGCAAGGAAAAAATCTTGTTGGCGCCTTTCATCAACCGGCGATGGTGCTTGCGGATGTTGCTTCGCTCAATACGTTGCCGGTTCGCGAATTGCGGGCAGGATATGCTGAAGTCGTCAAATACGGCCTGATTTGTGATGCAGATTTTTTCCATTGGCTGGAAAGCAATGGAGGGAACTTGTTGCGCGGTGACGCACAAGCACGAATCCACGCTGTTCAACTTTCCTGTCAGACAAAGGCTGATATCGTAAGTGCCGACGAGTATGAACATGGCAAACGCGCCCTGCTGAATCTAGGACACACTTTCGGGCACGCTTTTGAGGCGCATTTCGGGTATACGGGCCGGCTGCTGCATGGCGAAGGCGTGGCGCTCGGCTGTTCACTAGCATTCGATTATTCCGCTCGGCTTGGCGTGTGCCCGCAGCAGGATGCAATCCGCGTACAGGCGCACTTTTCTCAATCCGGCCTGCCCACTGACATTGGTTCATTGAATTCGGATATTACCGCCGAGGCAATTTTGAACTACATGATGCAGGATAAAAAAATCGAACAAGGCAAACTAACTCTAATCCTCGCACGCGCAATTGGCGACGCCTATATCGCCAAGGATGCAAGCCTTCCCGACCTCGAAACATTTCTGAAGGAGAAGACCGGCCGCTAAACCCGGCAGGACCGACCAATGCAAAACATCGATTCATCATTATTTCTGCCCATCGGCATTGTTTTCTTCTTGCTGTTGCTGTCGGCGTTCTTTTCAGGATCCGAGACCGCGCTGACCGCAACATCCAAAGCGCGCCTTCACAAACTGGAAAGCGACGGCGATCTGAATGCGCGGCGGGTCAACATACTCATCCGTGACCGGGAACGGCTGATCGGCGCCATCCTGCTCGGCAATAACATGGTCAACATACTGGCGACCTCAATCGCCACCAGTGTCTTCATTTCCATTTTTGGCGCAACAGGCGTCGCGAACGCGGTCGCCACCGCAACAATGACCATACTGGTCCTCGTCTTCGCCGAGGTTGCGCCAAAGACGGCCGCCATCGCCCGGCCAGATGCATTTGCAATGTTTGTCGCGCCGATCATGCGGTGGGTGGTGTTTGTGTTCGCGCCAATCACCCGCGTCGTTCAACTTATCGTGCGAGGGGTTTTGCACCTCTTCGGTTTAGATGTATCGAAAGACAGCGCTGTCTTTTCGGCCGCGGAGGAGCTTAGAGGCGCCATTGATCTGCATCACTCGGAAGGCCGGGTGGATAAGGAATCGCGCGATCTCATTCGGGGGGCGCTAGACCTCAATGAAATCCGCACCGAAGAAATCATGATCCACAGAAAGTCGATTGAAATGCTCGATGTCGACCGGCCAAAAGATGCTATCATCCGGCAAGCGCTCAAGAGCGCCCATACGCGCTTGCCGCTCTATCGCGAAAATCCGGACAACATCATCGGCATATTGCACGCGAAGGATTTGTTGCGGGCGCTATGGGATGCTGAAGGCAATGCGGACGCCATTAATTTTGAGGCGCTCGCCCGTGAGCCCTACTTCGCGCCGGAAACGACAACCTTGCAAGAACAACTCGACGCTTTCAAACTGAAGCAGGAGCATTTCGCCTTGATCGTTGACGAGTATGGCGCACTGATGGGACTTGTGACGCTCGAAGATATTCTCGAAGAAATCGTAGGTGAAATCGAAGACGAATATGACAGCCCGGTGCAAGGCGTGCGCCCGCAGGGTGACGGATCGCTCAATGTCGATGGCGACGTAACCATTCGGGACATTAACCGCGCTATGGACTGGAATCTGCCTGATGAAGAAGCCGTCACCGTCGCAGGGCTAGTCATCCACGATGCACAGAGCATTCCCGATGTAGGGCAGACCTTTTCATTTCACGGCTTTCGGTTCAAGATTCTGCGCCGCCGCCGCAATCAGATCACAGCCCTCAAAATCACGCCCATTGCCAGTTCCGTAAATTAGAATCGAAAGTTCAGCTCATGGCGAAAACGGCCGGTCGCAGCGCCTTCATGTTCATTTTCATCACTGTCTTGTTAAACATGATCGGCTTTGGCGTGATCATGCCAGTGATGCCGCAGCTGATCATGGAAGTGACCGGCGAGGATGTGTCGCACGCAGCGAAATGGGGCGGATATCTCTCCATTGTGTACGCGCTGATGCAATTTTTTATGATGCCTATCATTGGCGGCCTGTCTGACCGGTTCGGACGACGGCCTGTGCTGCTGGTTTCTCTCGCTGCGTACTCTTTTGATTTTCTGATCATGGCGCTGGCGCCGGTGATCGGCATCATTTTGATCGCACGCTTGCTGGCTGGCGCCTTCGCGGCGACATTCTCAACCGCCAACGCCTATATTGCCGACATCTCGCCGCCAGAAAAACGCGCTGCGAATTTTGGCATGATGGGCGCCGCCTTCGGACTTGGCTTTATCATCGGCCCAGCCATTGGCGGATTCCTCGGCGAACATTACGGCCCGAGAGCGCCGTTCTTTTTTGTCGCCGCCATGGGGGCCCTCAATTTCCTGTTCGGCTTTCTCGTCTTGCCCGAGACCCTGAAACCAGAAAACCGGCGCAAATTTGAATGGAAGCGCGCCAATGCATTCGGCAATTTCAAGCAGTTTGCACAATATCCAATCATGCTGCCGATCGCTGGGGTGCTGTTTTTGTCTCAGCTCGCGCATTGGACTTACCCTTCAGTCTGGGCCTATTACGCTGAGAAGAAATTTCTCTGGTCGCCCGGCATGATCGGCGCATCTTTGATGTTTGTCGGCGTCATGGCGGCTATTGTCCAAGGCGGACTGACACGGATTATCATTCCGAAAATCGGCGAGCGCGTAGCCGCATTATTCGCGATGTCCGTAACGGCCGTCGCCTATTGTTTGTTTGCACTCGCCACAGATGGGTGGATGATCTTCGCCATTATCGCCTTTTCTGCGCTTGGCGGGCTGGCGCAACCTGCTTTGCAGGGCATCATGTCACGAACCATGCCGCCCGATGCGCAAGGTGAGTTGCAAGGCGCTATTGCTGCGGTCATGAGCATGTCTATGGTCATTGGACCATTTTTCATGACGCAGACTTTTTCCGCCTTCTCGGCGCCAGGCGAGCCGTTCACTCTATTCAATATGACGCTGCTGCCTAATGGCGCGCCGGTTTATTTTCCCGGCGCGCCTTTTGTTCTCGCTTCAGTGTTGGAAGTCTTTGCGATCGCGATGTTGTTCCTCGCATTCCGCAGAATTCAACGCCCGCGCGAAGATGTAATTGAAACGGCTGAACAACCTGCGACTTAAACCGGCGCCCGGTGAAAGACGCCGCCTTTCATCGGCGCTGGCGCGCGCGTTGTTTTGGGATAGGATATCGGCAGTTTCTTGAGATTGCGGACAGCCAAATAGGCAAAGCACTCGGCTTCCAAATCATCGCCGCGCCATCCCGCATCTTCCGCGGAGACAACTTTTGCCTCCAGCCGCTCGCTCAACGCCTGCATCATCGCTGGATTTTGGCGGCCGCCGCCGCAAATGATATAGCCGCCAGGCAAGTCTGGCAGGAACTTCTCAGACTGGGCGATACAGGCTGCGGTAAAGGCTGTAAGCGTCGCCGCGCCATCCTCTGGCGACAGGTGTTTGACGTGATCCAGTTTAAAATCATATCGGTCTAGTGACTTTGGCGGCGTGCGCCGCAGATATGGCGCCAGCAACATCATCCGCAACGCATCTTCATCGACCTTGCCAGCAAGCGCCATAGCGCCGTCCATGTCCATCGGCTCGCCGGTCTTGAGCTCCACCCACTCGTCCACTAGTCCATTGCCCGGACCGCAATCGAACGCGACCAGATCAATCGCGCGCGCGCCTTCTGGCACATAGGTGACATTGGAAACGCCGCCGAGATTGACCACGCCAACGGCGCAGTCCGGACGCTCCGCCATCGCCGCGACTAGCGCACGATGATAGACAGGCGCAAAAGGCGCACCCTCGCCGCCCGCCGCTACATCATTGCTGCGAAAGTCATTGACGACATCAATACGCGTCTCATCAGCCAGCACGCGTCCGTCGCCGAGTTGCCATGTGCGCCCGGCGCTTCCCGGCTGTTTGGACGGGCGATGCAAAATCGTCTGGCCATGAAAACCAATGACATCAATATCCTTGCGCTTGGCCCCGGCTTTTTCGAGCAGCTGCTCAACAGCCTTAATGTGAGCATGGGTGACTTCGCCTGCTGCCTTGCCGATTTCGGCGGCCCCGTCGCGCCCCTCTAATGCCGCCTTGATCGACCGGCGCACCCAGATTTTAAGGTCACGGCTATAAGGGACATGAATAGCAGCGCCTGGCTCAACGATGTCCTCACCGTCAGTTCGCAAAATCGCCGCATCGATCCCGTCAAGGGAGGTGCCGCTCATCAGGCCAATTGCAGTCAAGGCATCAGACATGGCATTCGTTCCAGACGGTGTTCCGATAATGGCGTCAGATTCTTCTATCAAGAGTCGCGTTCAAGGTTGAAAGTAATGTTAATCGCCCCGCAAAAAGCGCCATTTCGTTGGAAAATACGGCGTATAGTGCTAGGGGCGTGACCTTCGGCAGACAGAGAACATTCATGAGCGACAAGGCGATCTATAAATCCGAATTTCTAAATGTGCTGAATGAGCGGGGCTTCATCGCCCAAGGCACCAATCTTGAGGGGCTTGATGAAAAGACCTCTTCGGGGATCGTCACCGCCTATATCGGCTTTGACGCCACTGCAAAGTCGCTCCACGCGGGCAGCCTGATCCAGATCATGATGCTGTATTGGCTGCAACAGACCGGCCATCGGCCAATTGCCCTTATGGGCGGCGGCACCACGAAAGTTGGCGACCCCACCGGCAAAGACGAGCAACGAAAACTGCTCACGGATGACGACATCAACGGCAACATCGCGTCGATCAAAAACGTCTTTGCAAGATTCCTGACTTTCGGCGGCGGGCCCACGGACGCGTTGATGGTCAACAATGATGACTGGCTGTCCAAACTCGGATATGTGGAGTTCCTGCGCGACTATGGCGTGCACTTCACCATCAATCGCATGCTGACTTTCGACAGCGTCAAGTTGCGCCTTGATCGCGAAAGCCCGATGACGTTTCTCGAATTCAACTATATGTTGATGCAGGCTTACGATTTCCATGAACTTTACAACCAGCATGGATGCACGCTGCAACTTGGCGGCACAGACCAATGGGGCAATATCGTCAATGGAGTCGAGCTTTGCCGCCGCAAGGATAGTGCAGAAGTATTCGGACTGACCACTCCATTGCTCACCACCGCCTCCGGCAAAAAAATGGGCAAAACCGAAAACGGCGCCGTGTGGCTCAACGCCGATATGTTTTCGCCTTATGATTACTGGCAGTATTGGCGCAACGCAGAAGACGCCGACATTACAACCCTGCTCGCCCGGTTCACGACACTGCCAATGGATGAAGTGCGCCGACTGGCCGCTCTTGAAGGGGCAGAGATAAACGAAGCGAAAAAAGTGCTCGCGACCGAAGCGACGGCGCTCTTGCATGGGCGCGATGCTGCGGAAAGCGCTGCCGCGACGGCGCAAAAAACATTCGAGCAAGGCGGGCTTGGCGGTGATTTACCGACCATCGAACTTCGCGCGAGCGATTTGGGAAACGCTGCGCTCATCGATCAGTTTATCGCCTCGGGGCTATGCGCCTCCAAAGGAGAGGCGCGGCGTCATATCAAAGCGGGAGCGTTAAAAGTGAACGATGCCGCCGTCTCGCAAGAGCGCAACATCGAAGCGGGCGATGTTCTTGATGGCGCCATCAAACTATCCATCGGCAAAAAGAAACATGCGATTATTCGCGTAAACTGATTACTGTGCCGGCGCTTCCGGGACGGTTTCTTCTCTTGCCTCAACCGGCGCCGCACCCTCCGTTGACTCCGGCTTTGTTGCACGGCCTGGCTGCATCAATTGCCGGAAGATACCCGGCGTTAGTGCAGATAGCGGATTGACAAAAACGGTTGGATCTTCGGTTGCGCCGCTCACTCTGTAGGTAAAAGCGAGCAGGCCTTCTCCCTTTTTGCCGACAAGGATATCACCGATTATTGGCGTATTCCCCAGAACTGAATTAAGCGCGTAGATTGGCGCCACGGCGCCGCTCAAATCGGATGCGCCTTCCGCTCTGATATCGACATACCCATCCGCTGTTATGCCGACGGAAGAGCCTGTCGCACGCATATCTTCCACGCTGACAATTCCATTGGCGTAGTCAAATTGGCCATAGGCGTAATTAAATTCAATGCCCTCGCCGCTCATCAAATTCGCCAGCCCATCAAGCGAGCCGGCGGAAAAAATTCGCGCCAACAAAGGAGCATTTACGACTTGGAGGTTGCGCGCCTCAAGCTCGCCGCTGAAGCCTGGTTCGCCTGCCGGATGCAGGGCAATGCGCATGGATCCTTCACCGCCAGACACTGAGTTGACGCCAAAAACCGCTGACATGAGCTCACCAATTGCGCCTGTACGCGCCTCGATCGCCCTTTGCGGCCCTTCTGTCGCGCCAGTCATCGCCATCGCCACCGTGACTGGCCTGCCGTCAGTGCCGAGTGCAGAAAAATCGAGCGACTGCAACCGATCCGCATCACGCCGCAGATCAAGCGCGCCATCGCGATACTCAATGCCGTTGCGCATCCCAATCTGGTCGATGCGCGCTTGCACGCTGACGCCAGCACCCCAATCGAACCCGGCACTCTGACCCGAACTTTCAGCACCATTGAGAATCTGCTCAATGGCCGGACCCACATTCAGGTATGGACCGACAAAAGTCAGACCCAAAACACCCGTTCCGTCACGATCTCCCATGATTGCTAATTCTGCAGAATCGGCGAGGTAGAATTTGCGCAGATCAGCCTTTTGCAGGGCGCCATTTTGACTGAAGGAAAGCGTGCCTGAAATGTCCACACCCTCTCCGAATAATGAAAGAGCATCAATCATTACGCCGTCGCGATGAAACGACATGTCGATATCGCCCTTTGCGGAAGCCCCTTCAGGCTTGCGCCAATCGAGACCAATCACACTGAGCGTCGCGTCCTTAAAGTCTGCATTCACTCTAAGCGTTTCAAACGCGCCGACATCTCCCGTCGCATTTGCCTCAAACTTTACTGGCCCGCGCAAAAATTGCCTCGTAGAAAGCCCGAAGACATCGCCGGTTGAGGAATCAAAAACACCCGCAATATTGAGACCCGACGGGCCGTCTTCTTTATAAAAATTTTGACGCCAAACCATGTGTATCGGGGCTTCGCTGGCAAGGGCTGCATCTGCTTCCACTCGTAACGAACGCGTTTGAAGGTCGACGGCGCCCTTGGCGTCTGTAATTTCGATGTCGCCGAGCAACTCCGCTAATTTAAGATTCTCGAAACTCGCCTTTCCTTTGTAGCCATATTCCTGAGGTGCGACATCGCGTTTGTTTGGTCGCATTATTTCAACGATGGCATTGGCGTCGCCGGCAAATTGACCTGGTTTCAAATCAACTTTTGAGAGCAGCGAAAGCGGCGCCTCATCGAGGATCGCCAGCATATCCTCCGCTTTGCCTTTGGCTGAAAACCGATAGTACGTCGGCTGCCACTTTGGCATAAATTCTGGAAATGACACTTCGCCTTTGCTGATAGCGACATCTCCGACTCTGGCCGCATCGACATTGAGCATAAATGAGTTGCCGCGCAGTATGCCGCTTCCAGATCCATTTCGGAGCGGCGTCATGCCTCGCACATAGGCAGCGCTCGCTTTACGCGCATCAAAGGTTAGCATCATCGCATCATCAGGCAGCGCCCCGTTCGCCGCCACGGCTCCCGGCTGCAAGTTCATCTCGAATTCGAGATTATCAATCTCAGCATCAATCAACCTTTCTTCGACCCAGTCTCGCGCGCCATTGGCGACATTCACAGGCCAAATCGACAATAAGCTTTTCGGATTCAACGTCCCTTCAAAATTCATGTTTGCGAGAACGCCAGGCGACAATGCAGTTTTGCCCGCCGCAACTTGTTGCCGCATTAGTGAAAGAGAGCCAGTCGCGCTTAAACCAGCGAATTGCGCTGCTAAGCTGTCAATCAGCAACCTGCGTTCGGTGACATGGTATCGGCCACCAATCGAGATGGCGGTGACAGGCAAGTCGTCCGGCAGATTTGGCTGCACAGACACAACCACTTCATCTGATGTTAGATCGAATGAGATGCTCTCCGGCTTACGGATGTCATCTCCGAAAGAAATCGACACATTGCCTAATAAAGATCCTCTGCCGCCTTCAAAATCGAACTCAAATTGCTCTATGGAAAAAGCATTTTTGATTGGATCGAACTCGGTTTTTAAGGATACTTGCGAAAGTTTCCGGCGAACGCCGGCGACATTTAGATGTCCTTCGCCCAACTGCGCATCGAATTTCGAGGAGAGAACTTCACCATCGACGGTGAACGCCATTATCGCACGACCGCTGATCGGCGCATCCACAACCATGGCTTCGTCGCCATAGAACATGGATAGCAAATCGCCGACCGGAAAGTTCACCCCGTCGGCCGTCACATTGACCGTTCGGGTGGTTTTTGAGTAATCCGCTATTGCACGAAATTCAGCGCGCACGCCGTCCATGTCAATTTCGCCGTGGGTCTGCGCCGTTAAACCATTTTCATTTCTTATCAACCGGATTTCACTGTCAGGCGAAGACCATGATCTTCCCGACGTTACGTCAAAGAAAACAATCTCCGCATTGCTGACGATTGCTGATTGAAATGCGCTTTTGGAAAGGCCAGCGTTCAGTAAAGCAGACAATCGTCGCCCTTTTGACTTTCCCTCACGTTGTTTCACGATCGGTATTTCGACATTCAGATTAGCTTGCCGCACGATGCGAATGCGAGCGCCGTCAATACTCACGCTTTTGGGACCAGCTTTGCCGCTGAACAGATCGCCAAGATCAAAATTCACCAGAACTTCAGGCGCACTCGCCGCTGGTACGGCTTGCCTATCAGCAACAACCACATCGGCGAGGCGGAATTGATATACGCCCCTATCTTCCATCCGTCGAATTTCGATAGCGCCGACAGATGCTTGATAGCCTTGCGGCCACTGCCGCTCGATGGCGAATTCCGCGCTGGGTCTGAAGATGGTGAGCTCAACTGGGCCCTGGCCAAGTCGCCAATGGAGAAACGCGATAGCGGCGGCGGCGGCGGCAACCGCAATCGCGAACACCTCGATTGCAAGAATAGCTGTTTTTAACGCCCGCTTTTTCATGCAGCCGCCACCCTCGCGACACTAAACCACTGTTGGCGAACGCCATCCATCCAGGCAGACGCTACACTACGATACCGGTACCGGCCAGAAGACACGCCCGCAAGACCGCAGGCGCTGGCGAAACGAGCAAGACGGCCCTGTTTGAAACTTGAGCATTCGAGGCGCCGGATTGGCGATTTCCAGCAAGACGATTATGGTGCGCCGCCAAACAACTCAAAATCGGAAACCCTTAATGGCCAAAGAAGTTAAGATCGGCGCCAAAGCGCCCGCCGTCACCATGACGCTTGATGATGGAAAACCGTTTAACCTCAAGGATTTTCAGGGCAAGAAAGTCGTTCTCTATTTTTATCCGAAAGATGACACGCCCGGCTGCACCAAAGAGGCGGTCGCCTTTTCCGGCGAGCTCGCAAAATTCAAGCGCGCTGGAGCCGTGGTCATCGGTGTTTCTCGTGACAGCGTCGCAAAACACCTGAAATTCAAGGAAAAGCACGGGCTGAAGATTCCGCTTGGAGCAGACGAAAACGGCAAAGTGACCGAGGATTTCGGCGTCTGGGTCGAAAAGAGCATGTATGGCCGTCAATATATGGGTATTGAGCGGGCGACTTTTTTGATCGACGAAAAAGGCGTCGTTCGTGAGATCTGGCGAAAAGTAAAGGTCGCAGGCCACGCCGAGGAAGTCCTCCAAGCTGTGAAAGCGCTTTGAAGATTCTGGAACCCACCACACTGCTGGAGGCGTCTACTGCCGTCTTGATGGCTGGCGCCCCTTCAGGAAAGCTGGCGGCGGCTGAATATGCCGATGCCTTGCGGCGCGATGGAGCTCCGCTTGGAACCGCGGGCAAACTGCCGGACCGGCCAGCGCGGCCCCTCCGACCGCGCCTTGTCCCGCCCGGCGACACCCCCAAGCGGCGGGTGGGTTCGGACGAAGGCCGCGCCATCTTGATCCACGCAATCGCTCATATCGAATTCAATGCTATCGATCTGGCCTTTGATATGGCGGCCAGATTCTCCCCAGAGATTGCTTCAATTGGGCTGAATTCCGAGCAATTCGCAGCGGATTGGATTGAAATTGGCAGCGAGGAGGCCAAACATTTCCAAATTCTTTCAGCTCGCCTCAATGAGCTCGGCCAAGGCTATGGAGATTTTTCCGCCCATGACGGGCTCTGGGAGGCGGCGATGTCTACCCGCAATGATGTTCTCGCCAGACTAGCAATCGCGCCACTCATTTTGGAAGCGAGAGGACTTGACGTCACCCCGGATCTCATCGAAAGACTGCGCAAAGCTGGGGACGAGGCGAGCGCTTCAGCCTTGAAAGTCATCTATCGGGACGAAGTCGGGCATGTTGCCTGTGGAAAACGCTGGTTTGACGCTTTATGCATGGTTCGGAACTTGCAGCCCGAAGCTCAATTCCATCGACTTCGAGCCTTGTACTTTGCCGGGAGTTTGAAACCACCCTTTAACCATGAAGCCCGAGCGCGGGCCGGCCTGCCTCGCGAGTTTTATGAACCTATTGGAAACGAAAACAGCGTTTAATCGTAAGTTATGGCGAATTGGGCGAAAAATAGCGTTACACCATCACATAACTGTTGCGTAATGCGCGGATTTGCGCTGCTATGCGAAACAGGGTGGCATCGTTGCGTGGGTTGGCGCGTGCAAGGGGCGTATTGTTAAATGAGCCGTCGTTCCGGCAATCTTAGACGCGTCTTCAGTCGTTTCTTTAAAGAGCGGCAAATCTATCACCGAAGCGACGGCGTCGTTCACTTCATTTCAATGTCGAGCAAGACCCAGATCGCGCTCGCTGTGATCGTCGGCGCGGCGCTGCTGTGGGTCGCCTACGCCTCTGTAAATGTCGTTTTCAAGGAACAAATCATCGTCGCGAAAGACCGCGACAGCCGGATCATGGAGACGACTTACTCCAAGCGGCTCCATGACGCTCAGCGCGCCTATGACGATGTCAGCGAACTGAACCAGATCATCAAGCAGAACTTTGACGAAACGCTGTCCGACATTTCTTCGCGGCATCAGCTTCTCCAGAATATGGTCGAGCGTAAGGCTGCAATCGATCAGGGTCTTCAGACCTTGTCGCAAGGATTGTCACAGGCGGGCGGTCCAAACGGCCAACATCCAACCAATGGCAATCGCGTTATGATCGACGTGGCGCCGGGTGAACCGACGCCGCGACAATCACGCATGTCAGCGGCCCGTAAACTCGGGGCGGAACAAGTCCGGGAAAGCGACACGCCCCAGGGCGGCGCCGCTTCCGACGCCATCAAGGCCATGAACAAAGCCGCCGCCGATTTATATACCGAGCAAATGATGCTGCTGGCGTCGCTCGAAGAAAAAGCGACCTTGCAGAGCGAACAGCTGAACATGGTGCTCGCAAGCGCTGGCGTGCCAGTCGAAACGCTGGTTGTGCCTGCTAAAATCTCCAACACCATGCTCGCTCAAGGCGGTCCCTTCATTGATCTCAACGCCGACAGTGAGGCCGCAGCTATATTTTATCAGCACGCCAACCGCGCGGCGGCGGCTGTCGACGAACTGGCGGCGATCCAAAAAGCCATTCAAAATGTCCCGCTCTCGTCACCTCTGGTCGTCGGGCGCCGCTTCACCAGCGGTTTTGGCATCCGCCGCGACCCAATCAACGGCAAATATTCTCGCCATAATGGCATTGATTTTGCTGCACCTTGGGCGTCGCCAGTGACGGCGACGGCTGACGGCGTTGTTCATTTCGCAGGCACACGCTCTGGTTTTGGACGAGTGGTTGAAATCAACCACGGGAACGGGTTCATTACCCGTTACGCGCATATGAATCGGATAAGCGTGAAGACTGGTCAAAAGATCCACCTTCACGACAAAGTTGGGGAATTGGGGTCAAGCGGCCGTTCCACAGGACCGCACGTTCACTACGAAGTGCTGTACAAGGGCAAACCGCTAAATCCTCGCCGTTTTATCGAGGCAGGTAGATATGTTTTCGAAAGCTAAATCAGGCAAACAGGGTGACCTGAAGTCAATGAACAACGCGCAGCAAGAGGCGCCTGTTCCACAAACCAGTATCCAGTCCGCGCCAAGAAAAGGATCAGGCGTTATGAAGTCCGCCGGCGTGCCATCAATCATTTCATCCGACGTTGTCATGCGCGGCAATGTCAATTCTGCTGGCGAAATTCAGTTCGACGGCTCTCTCGAAGGCGATATCAAGGCAGGCTCACTGATCATTGGTGAGAAAGCCTCCGTCAAGGGAGAAGTCATTTGCGAAACTGTCACGGTGCGCGGCCAGGTCGAAGGCGGTATTCGCGCCAAATCGGTTTCACTGGCGTCAACAGCCCATATTTCGGGCGACATTCTGCACAGCTCTCTTTCGGTAGAGACCGGCGCACATTTTGAAGGCAATTGCCGTCACTCAGATGATCCGCTTTCAGAATCTTCGGCGAAAGATTTCCGCCGTGCTCGTCCATCCGCTCCTGCACCCGCCCCGCGGCCGGTGTCCACAGCAAGCGATGACGCCGATGCAGGTGAACGCGTCGCAGCAAACGAAACGCCTTCATTTCTTAATATAGGCCGTTCGCCGCTTCGTTAATCGATAGCCTCATTCTCAAATAAAAAGGCCGCCTCAAGAGGCGGCCTTTTTTTCAAATCAAATTGTGAAAGGGCTACCTGCCCCGCATGCCGGAAAGGCCGGATATCGTCGTCAGCAACGCAAGGCCTGCAGCAAGGTATGCGCCCCATTGAACCCCCGCCAGCCCGGCTTCCGAGCCCAGCATGTTCGTCAAGAACAGCCCAAGCGCACCAAGCGCCGCAAGCCCCGATGCGACTGTCACAATGCTTGTGATCCGCCCGATGAAAGGCAGCATCCCGGGAATAGCCAATACGGCCGCAAGCCCGGCCAAGACAGACGCCCAGGACAGGGCAGAGCCGACAACCATTGAATCGTTCATGCGTCCTTCAGTTGCACATTCGTCACCCACCGGCAGTTTTACTTGACGAATGCACTCAACGGCATTGCCAATAAAATAGTCGCCGGTAACGGTCGACATGCTTTCTCCCCGCACCGGATCCTTCGTTTCTACCGAAAACATCGGTCCGAAAAAAATCGCCGCGACGATCGCCAGCGGCAGAAAAATTCTGATCATTTGGTTTCCCCGTCCTCACCCAACCACGAAACGCTGACTTTACCGTTTCTTAAGGCTCAAGCCAAGCGCCACACTCAGGGGCTCATGACCAAGCGTTCGCCAGTCTGATGCTGCATTGCGAGAAATGAAGGTAGAGGAGCACCGAAGCTAAATTCCACGCCGTCATATAACGGCAAATCAAGCGGCGTTTTTATTTGCTGGAAATTCACGCCCGGCCCGAAATTTTTGAGCTAGGGCGCCCAACTCTGCAAATGGATTGACTGGCGCCACCTGCTCATTGTTGTCAAACGGCGCGCTTGTTATGTTGCCCGCCACCAACATTTCACCGGCTGCGCCCAAAATCACTAAATGCTCCGTGTCGTCACAACGAATGATGGCGAGACGCCGGCGCGCATCGAGTGAAATCATTTCCGACACCGCCAGCCGGCGTTTCTTGCCAGTGACGCTGGACAGATTGGAAAGGCCCGCCTTGCGAGCAACAAATGCGCACGCCCCAATCATGCCGAGAACGGCGATGAAGCCAAAGACAATCCGTAGAATTTCTGGCGCTGGCATTTTTCGCCCTCTGGAGTCACTAGGAGGCCGCTAAAATACCAACTTGTTGATTAATGTCGTGTTAAGACGCCAATCTAAGTCAGCTGGCGCGCGCTATCATATGTCTGCCGAAGTTCCGGCAATGATGTGACATAGCCGCCAATCGTATCCTTGAACCAATCAAAATACGCCGCAGAAACCTGCAGCAGCTCGTCAACGCTTGCTTCGTTGACCGCGTAGATGTTCGCACCCGGCGTTAAAGAAGTTGAATGAAGCGTAAAAGTGAGCACAGGCGTTTTGTCCGCCAGTAACCGTCTTGTCAGCGCTTGCAACTCAGCCAAGCTCGCGCCTTCCGGGGACAGGCGCATAGCCCGTTTCATGGCGGGCGATTCTTGCTTTCGGTAGGGTGCAAATCCGGGCGGTTCGGATTCCTGCGAGAGAAAACTCCGGGTCCGGCGTATTGCCTGCGCGCCGCAAACCGGGGTTACGTCGATACACCAATTGTTGCCTGAAACTTCGAATGGGAAATTCGACATAGACGAAAAGTCCGGCCCGCCCCGTGCTGAAAAATCAAATGCCGCGCTAGGGCTGAAGTCCAGTTCGATCCCGACTTCTGCGAGTAATTTGTAGCATGCCTTATCGATGCCATACCGTCCCGCACGGTGACTAATTGCCCGCCTTCCAAACACTTGCTGGAAAGCTGCAGATAAGGACTGAAGCTTTTTGAGGTAAATGTCGGTGGGCAGATTCTTCTGGAAGGAGTAAAACTCGCCCCGAAGCTCCCCGGGAGGAGTTGCCCATTGATGCAAATGCAATCCAAAATCCGCTTTATTGCGTTTTGAAAGCTCCTGAAAATACGCCGCCGATCGTTCGTCCTTAAGCATAGGCAAGGTCAGGAAATAGAGAGGCGGCACATTGCGTTGTGCACAAATTTCCTGAAACCTTTCAAGTCCGGCTGGCGCTTCTACGCGCCAATCGGCAGTATCAAAACGACTCCAGTCAAAAGTCTCTTCTGTATCGACCGTAACCATCAACTGCGGACGATAGTCAGATTTCTCCAGGGCAATTGGTTTCGTCTCCACCCCGGCTCTTGCACGTGATTTTTCATATAGTGACGAGAAAATCACATGCACGCCGTCTGCAGTAGCATCCCATGAGTGTTGTTCTGCATAAGCGCGGGTCGCCTTGCGGCCAGGCGGCTCTGCAAGCAAATCTTTCACGGCAGCTGCAATCGAATTCGCCGTCCGGTCTTTGGCCAGTCTGCCAGCGGCCGGAGCAGTGATAACTTCGCTCGATCCCCACACATTGGTTGCAACACATGGCGTGCCGCACGCCATCGCTTCCAGCAAAACGTTAGGCCATCCTTCCCGCGATGAGGCGAGGACCAATATGTCGGCTGCTGAATAAAGACTGCGAAGTTCGTCGTGGCTTGCCTGACCTAAGAACCTGACGCGATCTGCGACGCCGGCCATTTTTGCGTGCAGCTCGAGAGCCTTCTGAAGCGGCCCGGAACCGGCAATGAGAAGCGTAGCCGAAGGCAGAAATGTTAGGGCGTCAATGACGAGATCATGCCCTTTACGCTCGATCAGGTGTCCTACGCTCGCCAGCACGAGGCCCTCAACCCCAAGGATGCGCCGGTGTTCTTCACGGTCGGTAGGACTGAAACGGTCGAGATCAACACCGTTTCGCAGAACCGTTATTTTTTCCTGCGGCGCACCCAGTCGCGCCAACTCATTTTTCAATGCGGCGGCAACTGTAACGACAGCATCGGCGCGATGCGCCGTGTCAAGAATAAGCTCACGCGGGCCGGCATAGGTCGGGAGTAAATTAATATCGCTGCCGCGCGCCGTGACGACGAATGGCTTTCCGAGTTCACGTGCTACTTTTGCTGCTGCGACACCGTCCGGATAGAAATAGTGCGCATCGATCAGATCAAAATCCCAGCCGTCCGAAATCAGCCTTTCCGCCGCATTTCGCAAACACCGCGTCAACGCGCCGGGAGCAACGTGCATGGCGAGCTTTGGCGGAATTAAATACCGTGGGTGAAAGACATCAACTCCCTGACGGGACTCATCGTCAGTAACTCTGGCAAAATCCGCATATGCGCCAAACATGGAATGCTTGAAAGGAAACCAGGGGACCGGTGCGATGACTTTGATATCCGCTTTGTGCTTCTTCTTGTAAGCGGCGAGCCGGTTTTCCACGAAGACGCCGTGGGCAGGCGCCGCAGCATTTGGAAACAATGTGGAAAACAGAAGAATGCGCATAGAGTCCAATTTTCAGGTCGACCGAGGCGATGGCGACGGTGCAGTTCGTCTTCCGGCATTTCGTGGATACCCGTTCATCTGGAGCACTTTTAACATTTCATTGTTTTCTATTCGGTTAGACTCTTTTCGCATGCCCCGGAATGGAACAGATGCCCCTCGTCACTCAGCCGCATATGATTCGAACCACCGCCATCAAGACGGACCGTTTTCCTGCGAGTGTTTGCGTTGCGATTTGGATTGCAACCTCTGGTGGAATTTGGGCAATTTTGCTTAGTTTCCTGCTGCGTTGAGATTTCTAACCGCGCCTAAATCCTCCCGCTTCAGCCCCAATGCCTCAATCTTGTCACAATAAATTCCTTAACTTTTCGTTAGGCATGTATTATGCGGAAGAAGGTTCATCTGTTGCGATACGAAACACTTGAACCGCCAGGGCCGAGAGGCTTCTGAGAGATGGGGTTGGGGGATGATCGACTACCACGCTTTTGCGTTGGCCGTTATTACGGTCGGCGCGGTGGCGACCGCAGGTGTGATAGCGCCCGCCATTTGGCGCTGGGGGGACGGCGAAACGCTGTTTCGCGAAAGCACCGGCGAAATTGTCACCAGACAACCGCCACGCGGCGGAAGCCTAAACATCGAATCGACCCCGCAATGTGAGATTGACGCGGCTGCAGAGCGCGTGAATGCGCCGGACTCGGCGCGAACCAAACGCTTGTTGGATATCACTTTAAGCCTTGGCGTATTGCTGTTTTGCTTCCCTATCCTGCTGCTGACCGCCATCGTCATTAAACTATCCAGTGATGGGTCAGTCTTTTATCGCCAACGCCGGGTTGGCCTTGGCGGCGCTGAATTTGATCTGCTTAAATTCCGCTCCATGGTGTCCAACGCCGAACAGAACGGCCCGCAATACGCGTCCGTTAACGATTCTCGCATCACGCCGGTAGGACGGATCATCCGGAAATTCCGCATCGATGAAATACCACAGACCATCAATGTGTTACGCGGTGAAATGAGCTTTGTCGGACCCCGCCCAGAGCGCCCCGAATTTGTGCGCGACCTGGAAACTGAGATTCCGCTCTATCAATGCCGGCACCTGGTCAAACCCGGAATTACCGGCTGGGCTCAGGTCAAATATGAATATGCAGCTTCAATCGAAGGTGCGCGCAATAAGTTGCGCTATGACCTTTACTATATCCGTCATTTTTCCCCGGTTTTGGATTTGGTGATCGTTCTGATGACGGTTCGAGTGGCCTTATTCGGCCTCGGCAGCCGATAGGCGCGCTTTCCGGTTACGGATTCCAGCGGAATCAGGGAAGACAGGACCAGTCGCATAGCCGCGCAGCGAGTGATTTAGCGGGGTTTTGCGCCGAAAGCAGCGTTGGGCGGGCATGGCAAAGATTTTGCGTTGCCCTTACACTAGCGAGCGATTTTCGGGGCTTTCGCGCCAGCCAGAGGCGCCTTGGACGCCATAGAGGTAATAAACATGAAAAAGATCCTTAATTCACTTCGCGCCTTTGCTCTTGTTGGCGCGACGCTCGCCCTCGCCGCTTGCAGCTCTGTCGGCGTAGGCGGCGAGAAGCTGCAAGCTGCACCGACAACCGCTTCGGACGCGGCCGGCGCCGCGCCGGACTATTTGATCGGCCCGCTCGATCAACTCGAGATTTTCGTCTGGCGCGCGCCAGAGCTCTCAACCAAGGTCACGGTTCGTCCGGATGGCCGAATCTCCACGCCGCTGGTTGAAGACATGGTCGCTTCCGGCAAGACGCCGTCGGTCCTCGCCAACGATCTGGAAGGCGTGTTGCGCGAATATGTTCGCACGCCGGAAGTCACGGTTATCGTCAGCGACTTTTCGTCGACCTTTGACCAGCAGGTCCGGGTTCTTGGTGAAGCGCAAAAGCCAATCGCGCTTCCTTATCAAGCAGGGATGACCGTTCTCGACGTCATGGTCGCGGTCGGGGGCCTGACTGAATTCGCAGCCGGCAACAAAGCAGTGCTGATCCGCGGTCAGGGCGAAGACCGGCAGTCTTACCGCCTTCGCCTCAACGATCTTCTACGCAAAGGCAACATTTCGGCGAACGTTCCGATGTTGCCCGGCGACGTCATTCTGATCCCGGAAAGCGTGCTGTAGGTCAGCACGTTCAGGGGGTTTTGGGGAAACAGTAGTGTTGAAGTTTTCTGAATTGCCTCAGCCGATCTTGCGCAGCCTCAACGGGCTTTGGCGACGGCGCTGGCTTGTGGTCGCCGTCACGTGGATGGCGGCGCTGGCTGGCTGGTTCGCGATTTGGCTCATACCCGACAAGTATGAGTCCCGCGCACAGGTGTTCGTGCAAACAGAAACCATCCTCGAACCTGTTCTCAATGGCTTTACAGCGCGTCCGGATTATTCCCGGCGCGTTGAAGTGATGCGACTGCAATTGCTGACGCGTCCCAATGTCGAGGAAATAATCCTGCGAGCAGGTCTCGACAAAACGATTGAGGCGCGCACGCCAATCGAACGGCGTGCAAAACTGCAAGGCATGGTCGATTGGATTGCAGGCGAAATTAAGATCGAAAGCCCGCGCGAGATGTATTTCATCATCTCGTACAAGAATTCCGATCCAGAAGTCTCTCGCGCCGTTGTCGACGCCGTTCTCAATATGCTGATCGAACAGGATCTCGGCGCCAGCCTTACTGAGAGCGAAGCCGCACGGCGCCGGCTCGATCTCCAGGTCGAAGAGTATGAAGAAAAACTTGTCGCCAACGAGCGCGCTGTCGTCGCCTTTCGGGCAGCCCACGCTTCTGAATTAGCCACAAGCCAGGGGTCATTGCGCTCTCGCGAACAAAAAGAGAGTGAGCTCATCCGCGTCGGCGATGAACTGGAACGCAACAAGGGCCGCGTATTGACGTTGCAGAACTTAATCTCTGCAACACCGGCGCGTGCCTCTGGCGGCGAGCTTGATCGGCTAAAAGTCGAGCTCTCCGCATTGCGCAGTCAGTACGAAGATAATCACCCTGACATTCGAGGCGTTGTCGCACGCATTGCTGAACTCGAAAAGGAAGGCGCGGCGCTTTCGGCCAATCCCGAATATGTGCGCCTAAGCTCAGAGTTGCGTGTGGCGCAAGATTCTGTCGCCGCGCTTGAAACGCGCCAGTCTCGTCTCAAAGAAGAGCTGACTGCGCTCGATTTTGCAGTCGGTCAGGCGCCGGCTGCAGAGGCGGAGCTGCGCCAGATCGTCCGTGAGTATGAGCAGACGCAAAAAACTTATGAAGAGCTGTTGTCACGCCGTGATCGGCTTGATTTGACACGCAACCTTGGGGCGGCAGGGCGGGGCGTTGAATATCAAGTCTTTGAATGGCCTTCTGTCGCACTCGCCCCTTCCGATCCGCCTCGCCTGTTGTTGATCTTGGCGGTTTGTGCATTAGCTGCCGGCGCTGGCGGCGCTGCGGCTTTAGGACTAACCCTGCTCGATAAAAGCTACACGCAAGCAAGCGAACTACAGACCGCTTTTGGCCTGCCCGTACTCGGCGCGCTCAGCGAAACCAAATCGGTCGTTATTTTTGCAGAACGCAAGCGCGACCTCATGCGCCTTGCGATAGCGAGCGTTGGATTGGTCGTCGTTGCAGGGCTTTACACCTATCTGACCGTCTATCGCCTTTCCTCAACAACGCCCTCGCTCGCAGATAAAACTGCCGATGCGTTCGCCTATGAGAGGATGTCGCGATGAGCTTGGTAGAAAAAGCAGGCGCCAATGTCCTGAAAACGTCTTTCGCGAAGAAAGATAAAAAGAAGAAAAAAGATAAGGACAAATTAGTCACGGCGGAAATCCCGACTGTCCCATCTGGCCCTGAGGCGCTTGACCTTGATTTTGCGCGTCTGGCCGAAATGGGATTTTACAACCCGGATGATCGGTCAAGCCAGCTCGCGCTCGAGCTGCGCGCCGTCAAACGCCGCCTGTTGCGCCGAATCGGATATTTGCGCAGCACTGGCGACCGGCAGGCTTTTCGTACGCCCGGTAAACAACGCAATCTGATTCTTGTTACATCAACACGCGCTGGCGAAGGCAAAACCTTCACCGCAATCAATCTCGCGCTCAGCCTCGCCATGGAAGATAAAATCGAAACCTTGCTCGTAGACGCGGATTTGTCGCGACCGAAAATTCGCGAACGGCTTGATCTTGCGCCAGCGCCGGGGGTCCATGACTGCGTCTTGAACCCCAATCTGGATAGCGACCAGATGGGATGGCGTATGCGCGAAGCGCCCCTTTCGGTCTTACCAGAAGGCGCACGCGCTGAGCGGCCGACAGATTTGTTCTCAACCAGCAACGCTCAACAGTTTTGGACCGACATCGCGATGGCCGACCCGCAGCGTCTGGTTATCATTGATGCACCACCTGTATTGGCCGCGACCGATGCGGTCATGCTCGCCAAATATGCTGATGAAATTCTGTTTGTTGTTGAAGCGAATTCAACGCCGGAACCAGCGGTCGCCGCTGCTGTGGATGAGCTTATTGACGTCAATCCGAATATCAGCCTGATGCTTAACCGCTGTCAGATTGGCGCAGGCGGCGCTCATTACGGCTCATACGAATATTACGATCGCAGCGAAGCGCCAAACGCGCCCGCCGCCGCAAAACCCTCAAGTGAAGGATAATCCCATGGGGCAACAACGGAAATATCCGATGATCACATCACGGACTAAAAAAGCGCTTCTCGCCAGCGTTGGCCTGGGCGTATTCGCTACTGCTGCTCTGGCGCAGGTGGCGGCGCCAGACGCCCCGCTGAAAATGCAGACCGATTACTTCGGCTATGCGGCCAGCGTTTCGGTCCGCGCGGGCTATTCAGATAACATCGACCTTCAAAGAGACGCTTTGAAAGATGATGAGTTCATTCTGTCAACATTGTTCACAGGCGGCGCAATCTTGTCGACGCCGCGGGTAACGGGTTTAATTCTCGGCGATCTCGATTTTTCCTACCTGCTCGACGCAGGCGACTTCAATGTTTCGCAAAACATCGGAGCAACCAGCACATTCACAGGCGTTGATAATTTGCTTTATCTCGACCTTTCGGGATCGACGTCCCGCCAGTTGTTGGGCGATAACGCCCGGTTTTCCGGCAATATCAACGCAGGGCGAAACCAGCGCACCAATGTTCACTCTTTCTCAGCAAGCCCGTACCTGTTCCACCAGTTTGCTGACGAGTCATCGACAGAGCTGCGCTATCGGTTTTCTCAAGTCTATATCGACGCACCGCAAAGCGCCTCTGCGTTTTTCACGGGAAACTCGATAAACGATTCCACAACGCAAGAGGTGCTGGCTCAATATGACAGCGGCCGGAAAATCGATCGGTTTCGCTTTCGCTTAACGGCGTTTGGCAGCGACACCACTGAAGACGGCTTCAGCATATTCCCAGACATTGGATACCGTCAGGGCTCGGTTTCTGCGGATGCGCAAGTGTCCTTGAGCGATCAATTCGCCTTATCTGGCGGCATCGGTTATGACGAAGTCGAAACCGAAGGCGCCGCGTCTCTATTCTTTAACGACGATATGTTGTCTGGATTTTTCTGGCGGGCTGGTTTCACAGCGAGTCCAGGGCCGCGCTCTTCACTTCGTCTTGAATATGGCGAACGCTATGGTGATGATTTTATCGACGCCAGCGCCAGCTATAAACTTTCACAACGCTTTGTCTTTAACGCTGGCGCGAGCCGTTCTTTCCGCACCCGCGCACAATCGGTTACATCGCAATTTCAATCGACGCAACGCGAAACACTGGAGTTCGCTGATCGCCTTCGGGAAGGACAAGAACTATCAGCGCGCTCTATCATCGAATCCGCAAACTGGTATGCTTCAAGCCGCGATTTCGGCAGATCACAAACCAATGGCGTAGCGGTCTCTGATTCAGCCTATGCAGGGCTGACTGGTGATTTCGGCCGCACGGAAATTGGCCTTAACGCCTACTATTCCGACGATGATTTTGGCTATCGTCAGATCGAAGGCTTTGGCGGCGCCTTTAATCTGCGGCGGCGGCTCGCCCGGCGTCTTACGGGCTACGGCTCCGTGAATTTTCGAAGAACCGACACATCTTTCGATCAGGCCACCTGTGAAGCCAACCCATTGATTTTTGGCATCGACACCATGGACCCGCTGTTCGACGCCATGGCCGATTGTGCAACATTGGCGCTCGATAACGGCGTGTCCAACACGGTGATCGGACGCGTCGGCGCGTCTTACCGGCTCTACGAGAACGCATCCGTATTTGTAGAAGCAAGCCACACTGAGCGCTTCTCTCCCAATGCTTTGCTCGAATACAGCGAAAACAACATTCTGGCGGGCGTCACCCTGGACTTCTGATATGTATGAAGAGTATTTTCGGCTGTCTGATGCGCCATTCCGGCTGAATCCGGATCCGCGTTTCTTTTATGGCAGCCGCAGCCACAACAAGGCGATGGCCTATTTGCACTACGGCCTGAAGCAAGCCGAAGGATTCATTGTCATCACAGGCCCTGTCGGCGCCGGCAAGTCAATGCTCATTGGTCACCTGCTCGACCAGCTGAATGCATCAAACGTGGTTGCCGCAAATTTGCTGACCTCAAACATTGAGCCTGAAGATCTACTGGCGCAAATTCTCTCCGCTTTCCGCATAGAGCCCGAAGGTGAAGGCCGTACGGGCCAAATTGAGGCGTTCGAAGACTATCTCTTCGATCAGCTCAATCGCGGCCGGCGCGTTCTGCTGATCATTGATGAAGCGCAGAACCTGCCGTTTAAAACCCTCGAAGAGCTGCGGATGCTGTCCAACCTCGACTATGAAGGAACACCGCTGTTCCAGGTGTTTCTGGTTGGCCAGCCGGAATTTCGCTCCATTATGGAACAACCGAACATGGAGCAATTGCGCCAGCGTGTGATTGCCTCCTATCATCTTGAAAACCTCTCTGAAGAAGAAACACGTGATTACATCCTTCACCGTCTGTCAGTAGCTGGATGGCGTGAAGATCCGGCCTTCACGGAAGGCGCTTTCCACGCAATCTTTGAGGAATCCACCGGTCTGCCGCGAAGGATCAATACGCTTTGCAATCGGCTGATGCTTTACTGCTCTCTTGAAGAAGCGCATGAAGTCACAGCCGGGATCGTCGAAACGGTATGCGCTGAATTGCGCGAAGAAAAACTCGAATCGCGAAAAGCGGCCGATCCGCTGCCACCCGTAGAAAAGGTTGAAGAAAAACCTGCGCGCCGCACAAAGAAGAAAGTAGCAGCGGCACAAAAACCGTCTTCAAATGCAGAACACTCGGAACAACCAACGCCGGAGGCCGAGGCCCCGCAGTTATCTGCAACAGACGACACCGTCGTCTCCATTGAGACCACAAAAAAGAAAACTGTAGCGCCGCAGAATCCTGAATTGAGGGAGGAAAAAGTGGAGAAAAAAAGTGGCTCCGATGCTGGCAATACAGCCGCTAACCTGCCCGCACGCGCGTCAATGAGCGTTTTAGATCGCGTCAGAGCGAAAAAAGTCAGCGCCGCAGAACGCCAAGAAGCGACGCTCACTGATGTCGCAAGCGCGATCGCTGCTGCATCGGAGGCTTCCGCCAATGGCCCGCAAGCCGACAAAGAAAGTCAAGCGTCGGTGATTCCAACCACGAGTGCAACGCCTCAATGGCGAGACTCGGTTGCGCGATCCATTGAGGAGACCCGTGAAGAGCTGAAACTGGCGAATGCAAACGTCATCTCGGTGACGCGTTCCGTAACCGATTCAGCGTCACAATGCGCCGAACGGCGGCGGAAAATCTCGGAAACGCTGGATCGTGCAGACCTTCTGCTCGTCGAACTGCGCGAAGCGCAGGGCTGAACCAACGGCGGGACAATGTCGATAACACCCGCCGCCTCGCAGCCAAGCGCTAAGTTTGCGCTTTCCGTTGACGTTGAGGACTATTTTCAGGTCTGGGCGTTTTCGGACATCGTTTCCAGAGAATCCTGGGACGGATTTCCTTTACGGGTAGGCGATAACACGCGCCGCTGTCTCGATTTATTCGACCAGCACAACGCAAAAGCGACATTCTTTACGCTCGGATGGATCGCCGAACGTGATCCCGGCCTTATTCGCATGATTGTTGACCGTGGCCACGAACTGGCGAGCCACGGGTACGATCATACAAAAGTCAGCCAACAAACACCGCCGGAATTCTTCGCCGATGTTTGCAAAACAAAATCCCTGCTCGAAGATATCGCCGGTGTTTCAGTGAAAGGATATCGCGCTGCGGGCTTCTCCATCAGCCATAGCACGCCCTGGGCATATGAGATGCTGTCCAAGGCTGGTCATTGTTATTCTTCCAGCTCGCATCCCATCAAGCATGATCACTATGGTGACGCAAAATCATCACAGTCGCCTTATCATCCGATTGAAGGCGATAGTTTCGTGGAGGCGCCGGTCGCGACAGTTAATTTGTTGGGAAAGCGAGTCAGCGCAGCAGGCGGAGGCTGGTTTCGCGCATCGCCCACAAGCATCTCAAAAGCATTGATTTCCAAAGCATCGAAGTCACTTAACGGGCCGGCGATTTTTTATTTTCATCCTTGGGAAATCGACCCAAATCAGCCACGATTACGTCGCGCATCGCCCAAATCAAAGTTGCGACACTATCTCAACCTGGGAAAGATGGAGAGCAAGCTCGCTAATGCTCTTTCATCTTTCCCGTGGAGGAGAATTGACGATTCGTTGGGCCTCGAGAAAACAACATGACCGCCGCCATTAAGCCTGAAATCGGATCATATGCAGTTTCCGTTGATACGCACTGCAATACACCAGAATGGGACGCGTTTGTCCGCGCACAAGAAGATGGAACCTTTTTCCAGCTTTCCGCTTGGGGGGCCGTCATCAAGCGCGCCTATGGTTACGACACATATTACCTGACCGCTCGCAACAACGGCGAAATTGCTGGGATCCTCTCACTTACCGATGCCCGCACACCGTTGCTTGGGCGCTCTCTCATTTCAACGGCCTTCAGTGTTGGCGGCGGTCCGCTAGTGCGCGACCAGCCGGCCTTCGCCAGCCTACTCCATGCAGCAGAGAAACTCGGCGCGCAGCACAATGTCCAGTATATTGAATGCCGTGCTGCATTTGATGCGAAAGGTTGGCATTCCAGAACCTGTGCGCATGCATATTTTCAAGCACCATTGCTTAGTGACGAAAATAAAGCCCTCCAAGCCATTCCGCGGAAAAGGCGCGCCGAAGTGAGAAAAGCAATTGGCGCAGAACAGAGCGGCGATTTAAGCATTCGGCATGACGGATCTGTAGATGAATTCTATAAACTTTACGCTCTATCCGTTCACCGTCTAGGCACCCCGGTGTTTCCAAAGCGATTCCTTGTGGAGCTATTGAGCGTATTCGAGAAAGAGTCAGAAATTTCAGTCGTAAGCTATCGTGGCGAACCGATGGCGGCGCTTGTCAGTTTTTACTTCGATGGGGCTGTGCTTCCGTACTATGTAGGCACCAGTCTTGGCGCGCGCGATAGCCGCGCTTTTGACTATCTTTATTGGGCGATCATGCGGCGCGCCGTTGGGAAGGGCTGCACATCTTTCGATTTTGGACGCAGTAAATTGGACAGCGGCGCTTATCGATACAAAAAATTATGGGGGTTTGAGCCGAGCCCGGTACAATATCAGGTGAAGCTGATCGCCGCCGCCGCCCTGCCCGATGTCAGCACTGCAAACCCAAAGTTCTCCTTTTTTTCCAGCGTTTGGCCGAAGCTTCCCGCATTTGCCGCCAATCATCTGGGCCCTTTGCTGGCCCCTAATTTCCCATGAAAGAGGAAATTCTTTTTCTATCGCACCGGATTCCGTACCCGCCCGATAAGGGCGACAAAATTCGCTCTTGGCGGTTGCTACAGCATTTGACGCAACGGTTTCGCGTGCATCTCGCTTGCTTTGTGGATGATCCAAACGATTTCACGCATCGCGACTTTCTCGAAAGCATCTGTGAAACTGTCGCTCTTGTTCCGCTTTCCTCAAAGCTTTCGCGACTGAAAAGTCTGTCCGGGCTCGTAACAGGTGCGCCCATGAGTTTTAGCTACTTCCGGGACGCACGCATGTTGAAAGTGGTGCGTGCCGCACGGACCAGACCGCTCCTTGCCGAAGTCGTGTTTTCTTCAACGATGGCGCCTTATATTGAAGAGCCGGTCGCGGGGCGAAAGCGCATAGTTGATTTTTGTGACGCCGATTCTGAAAAATGGCGAGAATATTCTCAGCAGGCGTCTTGGCCGCTAGCGCCAATTTATGGCCGGGAAGCCCGCCGGCTTGCCATGGCGGAAACGAAAATTGCCAATTGGGCGGATGCGAGCTTTGCGATTACGCAGCAGGAGGCAATGATCTTCAATGAGCGTGCCGCCATCGCGAGACCCGTCGACTGGTTCGCAAACGGCGTTGATATAGATCTGTTTGATCCGAACCAAACACCGATGGATTCTGCGTGCAGGTGCGATTGCGTTTTTGTCGGCGCCATGGATTATCGCGCCAATGTTGAGGGCGTCCTGAATTTTGCCAAGCATGTCTGGCCGCTTATACGCATGACGTCGCCAACAGCGCGATTTGCGATTGTCGGCGCCAACCCAGACACAAAGATTGCCCGACTCCATGATGCCAACGGGATAATTGTGACCGGACGCGTTGCCGACGTTCGCCCATGGCTGTTGGGAGCAAGAATTGTTATCGCTCCCCTTTTGGTGGCGCGCGGCATTCAAAATAAAGTACTCGAGGCTATGGCCATGGCGAAGCCGGTCGTTGCCAGTAGTGGCGCAATGACTGGCATCGATGCGCCTGCACATGCAGTTATAATTGCGAATGACCCACAAGAAGTCGTTAATGCGGTGTGCGAGTTAATGATTGATGATGCTCGCTGCAAAACACTGGGCGCTGCCGCCAGAAACTATGTCTGCACACAATTTAGTTGGGAGCGCAGTTTTGTACGCCTTGATCAAGCGCTTGAACGCCTGGGACTTCACTCTTCTTCGTCGTCATCTTCCGCCTTTTCTCCGCCTTCTTCGGCAAACTGAATTCGTGCTGATGATTCCGAGATATTTATGTGCAGTTTAAAAATATCAGGTCGGGAGTAGTGTCCAGCGATGTCGCAAGCGGCTTTTGCCGCCCGCACTATATCGAGCGATCCTTCCGCAATTAGGATTTCTTCGCCATCCCCAGCCTGCGCGATAACTTCTCCGCGCGGATCAATGATTGCAGAACCGCCAGTGTGTTCCCAGACGCCTAGCGGGCGCCATTTTTCGGGGATGTGTTCTTCAAGGCGTAATCCTGACGCACAAATCACATATGCCCCCGCCTGACTCGCAAAGGCGCGCGACAAAAGATGTTGCCGCGCCCAGCAATACTCGCCAGGGCGCGGCGCCTTCTCCCAGCCGGGCCATAGCGCTGCATGAATCTGCGTACCCTGCGCCGCCAATGCATAGCCCGGCAGCATCATCTGATGTTCCCAGCAATTGAGCGCGCTGATGCGACCATATTGACGATCGTTCACTATCAATCCAGCGCCGTCACCGTCGCCCCAGATAATGCGTTCAGCGTGAGTTGGTTTGAGCTTGCGATGACGGTTCAGAATGCGGCCTTCCCGGCCAATGGTGAGCGCCGTGCAATATGCGGTCCCCTGGGTATGTTGGTCGCGTTCTGCAATGCCGATCACTACATCAATGTCTGCGTCCGCTGCTGCTTTGCACAACGCGTCCGTTTCCGGGCCGGGCAAATCGACGGCGTTTTCAAGGAATGTCGCGCTCGCTTCCCATGTGAGGTCGATGACGGCGCCGTCAACCCAAAATGGATATCCGGGCAACCAGCACTCGCCAAAGGCGGCGATGTCTGCGCCCTTTGCGCCAGCTTCAGCAATTAACTGGCACGCTTTTTCCGTCGAAGCTGCTTTATCGAATAGAACAGGAGCAGCTTGAATCGCGGCCATTGTAAATGTCTTTGCAGATGGCATTTAATCCTCAGACTTGGGAGGTCAAACAATAGGTCGCAAGTCGTATGGGCGCCAATCACAATGCGCCAAGCCGCTAATTCTTTTTGGTCTCCGCTAGTACCTTTTTCACATAGGCGTCTACATCGAAGTCACCAGAGACACGATCTCTGATTTGCTCCCTGATTTTCGATGGAAGCGCGGCTGGATCGATTGCGCCTGCACTCTTAATCGTGGCGCGAATGAGATCTTTCAACGCCTGATCATCGTCCGGCTTCCAGTTTTTTTCTGTCATGTGTAGTTCCTAATTTAACAGGGCGCCTGCCGGTGGAGAATCGCTGCGTGCATCGCCCAGCGAAAATGCATCCCGCCCGCCTGCAGGCTCGCCATTGATCGTCAAAACTTCTGCATTGGCGGAAATGACCAGACTTTCACCATCGCTTATCGCGCCAGATAACAGCAGTTCCGCGAGCGGATCCTGCAATTTCTTCTGGATGACACGCTTCAACGGCCGGGCGCCATAGACCGGATCGTATCCCTGATCGCCAAGCCATGTACGCGCCTTGTCGTCTAATTCTAGAGTGATTTTGCGTTCGTCGAGCAGTTTTTGCAGCCGTGCAATTTGATTATTAACAATCGCGTCCATGTTCTGGCGCGTCAGGCGGTGGAACAGAATAATCTCGTCGAGACGATTGAGAAACTCGGGGCGGAATTTTGCCCGCACAGCTTCCATCACTTGCGAGCGAACCACGTCTGAATCCTGTCCGTCTGGCTGCGCCGCCAGGTACTCAGCGCCCAGATTAGACGTCATGATGATCAGCGTGTTTTTGAAATCCACCGTATGGCCCTGCCCATCCGTCAAGCGGCCATCATCGAGCACCTGTAGCAGAACGTTGAACACATCCGGGTGCGCTTTTTCGATCTCGTCGAAAAGCACCACTTGATAGGGTCGCCGCCGCACGCGCTCAGTCAGAACGCCGCCCTCTTCGTAGCCGACATAACCCGGCGGAGCGCCAATGAGACGCGCCACCGAATGCTTTTCCATGAACTCAGACATGTCGATGCGCGCAATCGCCGTTTCATCATCGAACAAAAATTCCGCCAGCGCTTTCGTCAGCTCGGTTTTGCCGACACCGGTCGGGCCTAAAAAAAGGAAAGAACCCATTGGCCGGTTTGGATCTTTCAGCCCGGCGCGCGCGCGACGAACCGCGGCCGAGACTGCCGTTACAGCCTCGTGTTGACCTACGACCCGCTTTCCAAGCCCAGTTTCCATCGAAAGGAGTTTTGCGCGTTCACCTTCGAGCATTTTCTCGACAGGAACTCCGGTCCAGCGGGAGACAATAGCTGCGATGTTTTCATCATCAACCACCTCATGCACGAGAGATTTCGCAGCAGCTTCATCGGCCTTTGCCTCACTGGCTTCGAGTTGTTTTTCGAGGGCGGGAATTTCACCGTATTTGAGCTCCGACGCACGGCCCAAATCACCACGACGTTCAGCATCAGCCAGCATTTGACGGGCCTGATCGAGTGCCTCTTTCACCTTGGTGGAAGAGGCAAGGCTGTCTTTTTCCGCCCGCCAGCGCGCTGTCAGATCGGCCGATTTCTGCTCTAGCTCTGACAATTCCTTGTCGAGTTTTTCAAGCCGATCTTTCGAGGCGCGATCGTCTTCTTTCTTCAACGCCTCACGCTCGATTTTCATTTGGATGATGCGCCGATCAAGTTCGTCGAGTTCTTCTGGTTTTGAATCGACCTCCATGCGAAGGCGCGAGGCCGCCTCATCCATCAGGTCAATCGCTTTGTCAGGCAGAAACCGGTCCGTGATGTAACGGTTCGATAAGGTTGCCGCCGCCACGATTGCACTGTCAGAAATCCGCACGCCATGATGGAGCTCATATTTCTCTTTCAAGCCACGCAAGATCGAGATTGTATCCTCAACTGTTGGCTCATCGACAAACACCGCCTGAAAGCGGCGGGCCAGCGCGGCGTCCTTTTCAACATATTTGCGGTATTCATCGAGTGTAGTGGCGCCAACACAATGAAGCTCGCCGCGCGCCAGCGCGGGCTTCAGCAGATTGGACGCATCCATGGCGCCGTCAGACTTCCCCGCACCAACCAGCGTATGCATTTCGTCAATGAAAAGTATGATCTTTCCGCCAGCACTCGTGACTTCATTTAATACAGCCTTCAAGCGCTCTTCGAATTCGCCACGGTATTTGGCGCCCGCGATAAGCGACCCCATATCCAGCGCGAGCAGCGATTTATCCTTAAGGCTTTCCGGCACATCGCCATTGATGATGCGCAGCGCTAGCCCTTCTGCGATCGCGGTCTTGCCGACGCCAGGTTCGCCAATAAGGACGGGGTTGTTTTTCGTGCGGCGCGAAAGCACTTGCATTGTCCGACGGATTTCTTCGTCACGCCCGATGACCGGATCGAGCTTGCCGTCGCGCGCCGCTTCTGTGAGGTCGCGCGCATAGCGCTTCAAAGCATCATAAGCCTGCTCGGCGGACGCCGTATCTGCGGTGCGGCCTTTACGAATATCGTTGATCGCTTCGTTGAGCTTCGATGCTGTGACGCCCGAGTCCTTCAGAATCTTGGCCGTACCAGCGCCCGCCTCCACGGCTAGCGCAGTCAGCAGTCGCTCAGCTGTAACAAACTTGTCGCCGGCCTTTTTTCCAATGTCTTCTGCGGTGGCGAAAACTTTAGCCGTCGGACCTGCCATATAGATCTGGCCATTGCCGCCCTGCACTTTCGGCAACTTCGCAAGCGCTTCATCGGTCAGTTGCAGCGCCTTGTCCGGCTGTCCGCCTGCGGCGCGAATAAGATTGGACGCAAGCCCCTCCTGGTCATCGAGAAGGGCCTTCAGGACATGTTCGGGGGTGAATTGTTGGTGGCCTTCGCGCAAGGCGATGGTCTGGGCGGCCTGAATAAGACCGCGGGCGCGGTCAGTATAGTTTTCGATTTGCATCACGACCTCAATTTGAGCGTCAAATGGTTAAAAGCGCCCCAAAAAGGCGGCACTCCTTCTGACCGATAAATGGGGTCGTCCAGGGTTTTCTCAAGCCCGGAATGGTAAAAATTGGTGCAAAATAGCCGGCGATGCCATTTCGCACCGCCGGCCAAGCCTCCAACGGTTCACAAACCTAGCGGTCGCCGTGCTCTTCCTTTTTGGCGGCTTTAGCATCCATTTTCACTTTGTGAAGCGCCTTCATTTCATCAAGCGAAATCAGGCCGTCATCGCCTGCGTCTTCAGCCATTTTCGCCCAATGCGCTTCCGCCTCTGCACGTTTATAAGCAAAGAATTCGTCAGCACTGATATTACCGTCCCCATTGGCGTCAACTTCTGCGAAGCGGGCGGCCATTTTAGCATCTCCTTCAGTAACAGGCTTCATTTCATGATGGTTTGCGAAGGCGCTGGCGGCAGCGAGCGCTGCAAACCCGGCAAAAAGAGAAAGCGTTGTTTTGCTCATCGGAGATCACCTCTGTTGCTTTACGAACAGACACCGAGCCATTGCAACTCAGTTCTGAAAGTAAGCTAACAGATTTTAAAATAAAGCGTGATTACGGTTCGGTTAGCCGCGCTTACAGTTTGGTCATGGTATTTAACGCGCCGGCCACATCTCAAACCGCGTTGAGCATTTCGTCCCACTTCTTCTGATTGAGTCCGCGCAAAAGGAGCCACAAACATAATGCGCCTTCGCCAAGTAAGGCAGGCAAGATGACAATGTAAAGACCCAGCCCCCCAAACTTGCCATATCCGTCAAACAGAATTTCGGCAAACCCATCCACCAGATATCCCGCGCCGGCGACTGTGACCAATAAGCCAATAAGTGCGGGCAAATATTTTGAGCGAATTATGAGATATCCGAGCAGAAGCAAGTGAATGCCGAAGAAAATAAGCGTCAGCGTGAACTCGCCCTGATGACTCGCCAGAAAAAAGTACAGGAAGGCCGCGCCAGCCTCTGCGGTGAGTGCATTATAAATCTCAGGGCGCCCGCCAAGCTGGAGGACTTTGACCAAATTCATCAACACACCAATTTGCGCGATCGTATAGGTGAGCCGGAAGAAGGCTGAAAGCAAAGAGAGATGAGCATCTACGGGCCTTAACACCAAGTACAACGCCCAAGCGACAAAAACATCCGCAATCATCACAACAAAAAAGCAGGCGACACCAAGACGGAATAAACTTTCATTTTGCATGATATTCGATGCGGTGGTCACCGCATCACCGCTGACAACTAACTTTCCCATGATGAAAAAATTTGCGAAAATCGCCAACGCAAAAATGATGAGATAATTCAGCCCGGCGAATCGCGCATATGCTTTTGGCTTGCTGATGAAGTCATTACCCATTGCTTGATCCTTAATTTTCTTCGCTGAAAAGCCTAAATCAATCCTGCCAGCGGAGACGACGCATCGGCGTAACGCTTCTTCGGCATGCGCCCGGCGAGATAGGCTTCACGGCCGGCAATGACAGCGTGTTTCATCGCGCTCGCCATCAGGATCGGGTCTTTTGCTTCTGCAATTGCGGTGTTCATCAACACGCCATCGCAGCCAAGTTCCATCGCCATGGCCGCGTCGGATGCGGTGCCGACGCCTGCATCGACTATGACCGGCACGGATGACTGCTCAACGATGAGGCGAATGTTCACAGGGTTCATGATGCCAAGCCCGGAGCCGATCAACGAACCTAAAGGCATGATGGCGCAACAGCCCGCGTCCTCTAATTTACGCGCATACACCGGATCGTCAGAGCAATAGACCATGACGTCAAAGCCTTCATTGATGAGAAGCTTCGCGGCGCGCAATGTTTCTTCCATTTCCGGATAGAGTGTTTTCTGATCGGCCAGCACTTCGAGTTTAACGAGTTCCCAGCCACCCGCTTCACGCGCAAGCCGCAAGGTGCGGATTGCATCTTCGGCGGTGAAACAACCGGCGGTATTGGGGAGATAGACGTATTTCTCCGGATCGAGGAAATCGACCAGCATCGGCTTGTCTTTGTCCGTGAGGTTCACCCGGCGGACGGCGACCGTCACCATCTCTGCGCCTGCCGCCTCTGCGGCGTGCGCATTTTCTTCATAAGTTTTGTATTTGCCGGTGCCGATGATCAGGCGGGAGTTCAGCTTTCGGCCCGCCACTTCCAAAACATCAGTCATTGATCATCCCCCGCCCACAAATTGGACGATTTCGATTTTGTCGCCATCCGATAGCGCCGTTTCGCCAAACTGCGATTTCGGCACGATTTCGAGGTTGCGTTCGACGGCAATCTTGCGCGGCTCAAGCGCCAGGGCGGAAAGCAACCCAGCCACGGTCATCGGCGCCTGGAACCTTTTTTGCTCACCATTCACGGTAATATCCATGAAAATTCAATCTCTTCGCTCTATTGCGGTCTCCGGCCTGCGCCTTCTATATCTTGGTGCAGCCTATGCAGAGCGAAGATGTATTCAGGCGCAGCGGGCCTCGCAAGGAAAACGGGCGAAAAACAATGGCGGCGAAGACTATTTACATCCTCAACGGTCCGAATCTGAACCTGCTCGGGACCAGAGAGCCCGAAATCTATGGCTCAGCGACCCTCGCCGATATTGAAATTGCCGTAAAAGCACGCGCCAAGGAATTGGGCTTCGCGGTCGAGTTTCGCCAGTCCAATACCGAAGGAACCCTTGTTGATTGGGTCCAGGAGGCGGCTTCCAAAGGCGCCGGTCTGATCATTAATCCGGGCGCTTACACCCATACGTCGATTGCCTTGCTGGACGCCCTGCAAGCCGCAAAAATCCCGAAAATTGAGCTCCACCTTTCCAATATTCACGCCCGGGAGGCTTTCAGGCGGCAATCGGTCACGGCGTCTGCAGTCGACGGCGCCATTATGGGGTTCGGCGCGACGGGCTATCGCTTGGGCGTCGAAGCCCTTAAAAGCCTTATAGAAAGCCGCGCGCCCTGACTGATCGCTCCTCATCGGGGCTTCAGACGGCGCGTTAGATATAGAAGAAGCGGGAACCGAATGTCCGACAAGAAAGACCAAAAGGAACACGGCCTTGAAGCCGCATGGATACGCGAGCTCGCCGGCATCCTCGAAGAAACCGGCCTTACCGAAATTGAAATTGAAAAAGACGCTGTGCGGCTCCGTGTGTCGCGTCAGGGCGGCGCCGTAGCATATGTGCCAGCGCCTGCCGCCGCTGCTGCTGCGCCCGCGACAGCACCGCAGGCCGCACCAGCTCCAGCCGCTTCCACCGCCACACATCCCGGCGCCGTTAAATCGCCCATGGTCGGTACGGTTTATCTTTCGCCCTCGCCCGGCGCCGACCCATTCGCGCGCGAAGGATCGCAAGTGAATGAGGGGCAAACCGTGTTGATTGTCGAAGCGATGAAGACGATGAATCCTATTGTCGCGCCGCGGGCGGGAAAGATTTTGAAAATCCTCGTCACAGATGCGCAACCGGTGGAGTTTGATGAGCCGCTGCTCATCATCGAATAGACCGCCCTTTTCAGCCGGACTGGCCGGCGTGACTGACGGATAAGAAATGTTCAATAAGGTCCTGATCGCCAATCGTGGTGAAATCGCCCTTCGGATTCACCGGGCGTGCAAGGAACTCGGAATCTCAACCGTGGCTGTCCATTCGACGGCTGATGAAAACGCAATGCATGTGCGGCTTGCAGATGAAAGCGTTTGCATCGGCCCACCTTCGCCAAAAGACAGCTACCTCAACATTCCCGCGATCATATCAGCCGCGGAAATTACCGGCGCGGATGCTATTCACCCTGGCTATGGGTTTTTGTCGGAGAATGCGCGTTTCGCCGACATCGTCGCTGCGCACAATATCACCTTCATCGGCCCCACTGCCGATCATATCCGCGTTATGGGCGATAAAATCGCCGCGAAAGACGCAGTCGGGAAAGCTGGCATCCCCTTGGTGCCCGGTTCCGATGGCGCTGTAAATTCATATGAAGAAGCCAAGGCGGCGGCGGACAAGATCGGCTTTCCAGTGCTCGTCAAAGCTTCCTCTGGCGGCGGCGGACGCGGTATGAAACTCGCCAGAACGCCGGCTGACTTGTCTGAAGCGCTCTCCACCGCAAAAGCCGAATCGAAAGCGGCGTTTGGCGATGATGCTGTATACCTCGAAAAATATCTCGAACTGCCTCGCCATATTGAATTGCAGATCATCGCCGACAGCCACGGCAATGTCGTCCAGCTTGGTGAACGCGATTGCTCGCTTCAACGCCGCCACCAGAAGGTGCTGGAGGAAGCGCTCTCCCCAGCTCTTACCGCGAAAGAACGAGTAACGATCGGAGAAACCGTTCGCAAAGCCATCGAAAAGCTTGGTTACCTCGGTGCGGGCACCATCGAGTTTCTTTATGAGAATGGCGAGTTCTATTTCATCGAGATGAATACGCGACTACAGGTTGAACATCCGATTACCGAACAGGTCACCGGTGTTGATCTCGTGCGCGAACAAATCATGGTTGCAGCCGGCGCCAAGCTGAGCTTCAGCCAGGACGACATCAAGTTCAAAGGCCACGCCATCGAATGCCGCGTCAACGCGGAGAATCCCAAAACATTCCGCCCCTCTCCGGGTGAGATAAAACAATTCCATTCCGCCGGCGGCCCGGGCGTGCGTTTCGACAGCGCGGTCTACACCGGCTACAAAATCCCGCCTTATTACGACTCAATGATCGGCAAGCTGATTGTTTACGGCGATGATCGAGCCCACTGCATTGCGCGACTGCGGCGAGCGCTATCGGAAATGGTGTTTGTCGGGATCGAAACGACGGTGCCGCTATTCGTCGACCTTGTCGAAGACCCTTCCTTCCAAAAAGGCGACTATCACATCCACTGGCTGGAAGAGTGGCTCGAAAAAAGCACCTAACTCGCCGATTCTTGGTTAACGTCAGCACGAATGCGGATCACGTTGCCGCCTAGATCGTTGATCTGGTGCGCATGCACGGCGCATAATCGCGTCATGCCCCGCGATTCGGCCAACTCCATCCCAACCGACGACCTCTTAAAGGCGTATACGCTCGGCTATTTCCCAATGGCCCGCGCGCGAGATGACGCCAATGTCGTCTGGGTGCTGCCTGATGAACGCGGGGTCATTCCACTCGACGCTATGCACGCGCCAAAGAAACTAGCGAGATTTTTAAAAACAGAACCATTTGAAATCCGCATCAACACCGCATTTGCAGATGTCATCGCCGCCTGCGCTGAAGCGACAAAGGCGCGACCCGACACATGGATCAACGACGCCATCATCGAAGCCTACACAGAACTGCATTTTCAAGAACACGCTCACTGTGTTGAATGCTGGAGAGATGGGAAACTCGTCGGCGGTCTTTATGGCGTTGTGGTTGGGGCTGTCTTTTGCGGCGAAAGCATGTTTTCGCGTGAAACCGACGCCAGCAAAATCGCCATGCTTCATTTAATGGCGCGATTAAAACTAGGCGGCTTTCACTTCATTGACGCCCAGTTTTTTAATGAACACCTGACACAATTCGGACTGATTGGCATGAAAGACGCCGAATATCAGATCATCTTGGAAGATGCGCTCGATGCTGAGGCGAATTTCTTCGCAGCGCCAGATCAGTTAGACGCCGCCTGCGTTTTGCAATCGATCACCCAGACGTCATAGACAGGATGCTCTAACGCATTCAACGCCGGTGAAGATGCAAACATCCAGCCGCGGAAAATGTTGACGCCTTCAGCCTTCGGCCCTTCGAGTACGATCGGCGCCGGCGCTGCGAAGGTCGGCGTCTCGCCGACCGCTTCGCCTGGCAATACATCCAGCTCTCGCGTTTCTATCTCGTCTTCAAGAACTTCCGGCGGCTGTATTTTCAAATCGCTTTGCCGGTTGTTGAATTCAAGGTCATAAATCTCGAGAAACGCCGTTGTTTCCGGAAATTCTTCGGGCGGACGCTTGTCGCAAGTGCGAGGCTGAATTTCCAGCGAACCAAAATGTGCAATCTGGTTCATCTCAATTTCAAGATCAGTGTATCTGGCCGTGATCTTGTTAAGCGCCCGCAATGTCACCGAGATGGGTTCGCGCTTGCTGTCCTCGATGACGCCGGCAAACGGATCATCTTGCGCGCGCGACAATTGATCGAGCTCGCTTAATTCTTCGACGACCGGCTCTTCTTGCGCCAGAGCAGACGCTGAAAACACGACAGCCGCCGCCATCAACCATACGCAACGCATTTAAAGGTCTCCCAACGGGTCTGCTTTCGGCGCATCTGCTTTTGCTTTGCCGCCAGGCGCAGTGAACGCTTGCACAGCAAGGCTCAGCAAGTCGACTGAACCTTGTGTAATCGTGATGCGATCACCCTGCTGCAGCATTTCCTCTGCGCCGCCCGGTTCGATCGCAATATGCGCGCCGCCGAGAATTCCGTCCGACACCACTTTGGCGACCGAATCCTGTGGAATCGCGACATTGGCGTCAATTGCGAGTTCGACATTGGCTTCGTAAGTTTTCGGGTCGAGTTTGTTGGCGGAGACGGAACCAACCTTTACGCCGGCAATGCGGACTTCTGAGCCGACGGTCACGCCGTCGACACGGCCAAACACAGCGCCGAGACGATAGTGATCCCGATCTATGCCCCTCCCGCTCACACCATAAGCAAAAGCGAGAAACCCCGCAGCGACGCCAATGACAATCACTCCGACGATGGTTTCAAAAAATCCGGCGCGGCTCATAAAGCTGCCTCTCTGGTTGATCTCTAAGCGTTATCCGGCGCCCAGGCTTCGTAATCATCTTCAACATTCGCTGGACCGCCGGTTCGCGATAGGCTGCCTTTGGGGTGATAGGCCAAGGGCGTGCCGGTCATATTCGGGAGATGATCCTTCTCGAAGGTCCGGCGCGTCAAGGGCGCGACGGTGGGCGCTTCCTCAAAGGTGTGGTGCAACCAGCCATGCCAATCGGGCGGCACGCGCGAGGCTTCGGCAATGCCGTGATAAACCACCCAACGGCGGCGGCGCGTTCCTTCGCTGCCCGGCAGACTCGGGTCTTTTTCCTCAAAATAGCGATTTCCCTGCTCGTCCGTGCCGATGAGCCGCGCCCCCCGGCGCCAGAGGGTGAATGAAGTTCCGTAAGTGCCGGAGTTCCACCAGGTAAAAAGCTGTGAAAACATGCAGGATTCCCAAAATATTCCAGAGTTATGACTACCCCCGGCAAGCGGCGCGAATATGGCGCCCGTTGCCATTGGCGGCAATAGAGGGGGCGGTCATCGAAAGGCCGGAAAATCCGGCCTGCAGGCTCTCCCGCCGGGGTGTTTTTCCCTTGAAATCAGGGGAAAATAAGCTGAACCCCACATTCTGGCGCTGCTTCTGGAGGCTGGCGCTCAGGGTGACTATATTACCAGCAGGGCGCGCTCGCGCCCCGAGGACAGAGATAGATGCGCATCGATCGCCTTTTTTCGGAGACATCTAGCGCGCCCTATGGCGGCGCGGTGTTCCGGCGCGCCGATTCGGAGATTCGCAGCATATCCGGCGAGACCATTTTCGAAATGCGAGATCTTGAGGTTCCCAAAGGCTGGAGCCAGACCGCGATCGATGTGCTGGCTCAGAAATATTTACGCAAAGCGGGCGTTCCGGCGCGAACAAAAAAAGTCAGGGAAAAGGGCGTGCCCGATTTCCTGCAGCGTTCCATGCCGGATATCGCCGCGCTGGCGAAGCTTCCCGCAGACGAACGCTACGGCGCAGAAACCTCCGCCAAGCAAATCTTCGACCGTATGGCCGGCGCCTGGACCTATTGGGGCTGGAAGGGCGGATATTTCGATAATGAAGAAGCAGCGCTCGCCTATATGGAAGAAATGCGCGCGATGCTCGCCCTGCAGATCGCAGCGCCCAACTCGCCACAGTGGTTTAACACAGGGTTGCATTGGGCGTATGGAATTGATGCTGCGGGACAGGGCCACTATTACGTCGACCACCTGACTGGCGCGCTCACTGAATCCGACAGCGCTTATGAGCGTCCGCAACCACATGCCTGTTTCATACAATCGGTCGATGACACGCTGACCGGCGACGGCGGCGTGATGGATTTGTGGAAGCGCGAAGCGCTGCTGTTCAAATATGGTTCCGGCTCTGGAACTAACTTCTCCAATATTCGCGGGGCAGACGAACCGCTTTCCAGCGGCGGGAAAAGTTCAGGCCTGTTGTCGTTTCTCAAAGTCGGCGATGCAGCGGCAGGCGCGGTTAAGTCCGGCGGAACAACGCGCCGCGCCGCCAAGATGGTTGTTGTCGACGCCGACCACCCGGACATTGAAGATTTCGTTTCGTGGAAAACCCGCGAAGAAGAAAAGGTCGCCGCGCTGGTCGCAGGCTCGCGCGCCATGGCAAAACATTTGCCGCTGGTGCTCGAGGCCTGCTGGAAGAGCGAAGACAAGGAAACTCGGTTCGATCCGAAGCAGAATGCTTCACTGAAAGCTGCGATTAAAGACGCGAAGAAAGCATTCATTCCAGACGTTTCGATCCGCCGCGTCATAGACTTCGCCCGCCAGGGCTATCGCCGTATCAATGTCGACGCCTACGACCTCGATTGGGATTCTGAGAGCTATCGCACAGTCTCCGGCCAGAACGCCAATAATTCGGTGCGCGTCACGGACGGATTTCTTTCCGCCGTCAACGATGATGGCCACTGGTCCCTGACAAGGCGCACCGATGGCGAGCCAGTCAAAACGATCCGCGCCCGCGCGCTCTGGAGCAACATTTGTTCAGCGGCCTGGACTTGCGCCGATCCAGGCCTGCAGTTTCACGACACGATCAACGCCTGGCATACATGCCCGGCGGGCGGCGATATTCGCGCTTCCAACCCGTGCTCGGAATACATGTTCCTTGACGACACCGCGTGCAATCTCGCTTCGCTCAATCTGTTGAAATTCAGAACCGACGGCGAATTTGACGCCGACGGTTTTGAACATGCCTGCCGCTTGTGGACGCTGACACTCGAAATATCTGTGATGATGGCGCAATACCCGTCATCCGAAATTGCACGCCGCTCTTTTGACTATCGAACGCTCGGTTTGGGATACGCTAATCTTGGCGGATTGTTGATGTCGTCCGGCATTGGCTATGACAGCGACGAGGGCCGCGCCATCGCCGCCGGCGTCACGGCGCTGATGACCGGCGCCGCCTATCGCGCATCGGCTGAAATGGCCTCCGCCGTTGGCCCCTTCGCAAAGTTTGTCGACAATCGCGAGGCCATGCTGAGGGTCTTGCGCAACCACCGCCGCGCCTGCGCCGGGACCGCTATTGGCGGCGCCTTTGAAGGGCTGGCCGTAGAGCCCATGCAGTTCGACGCAGACGCTTGTCCCTGGCGCGAACTCACTGACGCGGCAAGGCGTTTATGGAACGAAGCGTATGAGCTCGGCGCCATTAACGGTTTCCGCAACGCACAGGTTTCCGTGATCGCGCCGACGGGAACCATTGGCCTCGTCATGGATTGCGACACGACTGGCATCGAGCCCGACTTTGCGCTGGTGAAATTCAAAAAGCTGGCTGGCGGCGGCATGCTGAAAATCATCAATCGCGCAGTGCCTGCGGCGCTGAAGTCGCTCGGTTACAGCGACGCAGAAATCAGCGACATCAATCATTACGCCTCAGGCCGTGGGACGCTCGTCGATGCGCCCGGCTTTTCGCTCGACGAGCTTCGGCGCGAAGGTTTTGAGGACCGCCACATCAAGGCGCTCGAAGAGCGGCTCAAAACAACTTTTGACCTCACCTACGCTTTCACGCCGCAAGCGCTGGGCGAAGATTTCTGCGTGCATATTCTCGGCATGCGCGAAAGCGAGCTCTCGCTGACCGGCTACGACGTGCTGCGCTTCCTCGGATTTGCCGATGAAGAAATTCATCAAGCCAACCTGTATTGTTGCGGGGCCATGACGGTCGAGGGCGCGCCCCATCTGAAAGAGGAACACTACGCCATATTCGATTGCGCCAACCCCTGCGGACGGATCGGCACACGCGCACTTTCGGTTGAAGCGCATCTGAAAATGATGGCCGCTGCGCAGCCGTTTATTTCAGGCGCGATCTCCAAGACCGTGAACCTTCCCGCCTATGCCAGCATCGGCGATTGTGCGAAATCCTATATGCTGGCCTGGCGCATGGGACTAAAGTCAATCGCCCTTTATCGTGACGGATCGAAACTGTCGCAACCGCTGGCCGCCGCCCTTCTCGCGCCCGAAAGCGATGAGGAAGAAGACGATTTGCAAACGGAGATTGCTGCAGCGCCGAATGCGCAGAAATCGAAAATTGTCGCCGAGCGCATCGTCGAGCGCATCATCGAGCGCACGCCCGGACGGCGGCGCCTGCCAGACCGGCGCAAGGGCTATATCCAAAAAGCGATTGTCGGCGGCCACAAAGTCTATCTACACACTGGCGAATTTGACGACGGCGAACTCGGCGAAGTCTTTATCGACATGCACAAGGAAGGCGCCGCCTTTCGCTCGCTGATGAATAATTTCGCCATCGCGGTATCGCTCGGCCTGCAGTATGGCGTTCCGCTCGAAGAGTTTGTCGATGCCTATGTGTTCACGCGCTTCGATCCGTCCGGCCCGGTGCAAGGCAACGACCAGATCAAAAATGCAACATCTATCCTCGACTACATCTTCCGCGAATTGGCGATTTCCTATCTTGGCCGCGCAGATCTCGCGCATGTGCATCCGGAAGAATCTGCGGTGGACGCCATTGGACGCGGCGTCGATATGGAAAAGACACAAGCAGATGCGACCAAGCTCATCTCGAAAGGGTTCTCGCGTTCCACCGTCACTGACAATCTGGTGATATTGCGCGGCGGTGATTTCGATCGTTTGCGCCACTCGGCAAACGAAGCGCGCGGCGTTTCGGGTCCGGACGATGGCGATATTGAAGTTGAAATTGAAGAAGCGCCGGAAATCACTCGCGCGGAAAGTCCGCCGGAAATTGAGGCGCAGATCGCCAAGCTTGCCGACGCCGTCAATCAGAAAGTCCCCCGCGGCGTGCTGGCGACACCGGGCAACGCCCGCGCGGAAGCGCGCATTAAGGGCTATGAGGGAGACGCCTGTTCCGATTGTGGACAGTTCACGCTGGTGCGCAATGGCGCCTGCTTGAAATGCGAAAGTTGCGGCGCATCCACCGGCTGTTCGTAACACTTTGTTTACGTCCGCCAACAATTGAAAATTTATCCTTAATCGAACATTGACCCCCGCCCGGTTATTTTGCGAGGGCGCAAATTCCGGGGAGGACCGCGTTGAAGTTGATCGTGCTTATTATTGGATTGATGATTGCCGTCATGTCGTTGGTGACGACCATTACGCCTGGCTCGCACAACTACAACAAGCCGAATCCGATGGCGGAATTCGGCAAGGAAATCGCCAAACCGCTCGCGCAAGTCGATCAAATCGGACCGGAGATCAACAAGGTGCTGGATGGCGCTGGCGTGAAGCTGCCGTCGCTCACTGGTGAAAAAACGCCCAAGGTTGATACGAAACATGCCGGCAAGGATTTCACCGGCTCGAGTTTCGCCAATATGGATTTGCCGCGAACGAATTTCGCAAGCTCCCTGTTATCCAATGCGCAATTTAACGAAGCCTTGCTTGACGGCGTGAGCCTTGAAGGCGCGAGCGGTGAAAACGTCAATTTCAAAGGCGCGCATATGGAAAAAGCAAATCTCCGGGCATCCATGTTTCCGCGCAGCGACTTTTCCGGCGCCGAATTGCGTGAGGCCAAAGCGCGCGCCGGAGATTTCACAGGGGCGATCTTTGTTGACGCCGATCTTTCTTTTTCAACATTCGCCGGCGCCAAACTGGCGGGCGCAGACTTTCGCGCCGCCTACCTAGCCGGCGCATCGCTTGTCGGCGCTGATGTTTCTTCCGCGCAGTTTGACGGCGCCAATCTGTCCGGCGTTCGTTTCGCCAACGCAGCGCTCGATAAAGCCAGCTTTGCCGGCGCTGACCTTAAAGCCGCGGACTTCGCGGGCGCCCTGCTCGGCGGCGCTGATCTCTCCGGCGCCGTGAACTTGACGACGGAACAATTGGCAAGCGCATGCGCCACAAGCGACACAAAACTGCCAGCAGGCGTCACCGCGCCGCGTTGTTAGGTTTCTAACTTATGTCCGGCGCTTGCCGGAAATTCCCGGTTCATCACGATCTTCGCGCTTTTCACGCAAGCTTGTGGCGTCGAGCGCATCGAGCACCGCAAGCGCTGTCGGGCTGAAGGTCGAAGGCGAGACTTTGCGCGTTGGCGCGGTGAAGGCTTCAACGATCTGATGCATATAGTTGCGCACTGGCGAGAAATCGCGCGCCGATTGGGCTTGCGCCAGCATAGGCTCTCCGGGGACATCCTGTGCAACGCCGCCCATGGACTTTGCGATCGAGGCGACAACCTCGCCCACTGACTTGGTGCGCGCGCCGTCATAAAAGACATTGCGATTGGCGGCGGCGGCTTGCGGCAACAAATCAGCCGCTTTGACCGTCGATGCAGCGGAGAGCAGTTTCACTGCGCCGGCGGGCCCGAGGAAATGCGCGGTGTATAAATCTGCGCTCGATGCGGCGCGGCCCAACCGGCCCTCCAGCATGGATTTGTTTTCATTCGCCAGCTCGCCCGCCATCGCAGAGGCGGCTTCGGCGTTGAAACGCATGTTCAGGATTTTTTCGCGCGCCGCCGGATCGGAAACTTCATAGCGCCCATTAGCGTTCTGTGAGATCGCATTCGATGCTGCGCCTAACCCATGTTCTGCGCCATACTTCTTGACGGTCGAAAACCATGTCTGCTCGATGAACTGGAAAAGTCCCGCCGCGCTCGAAGTTTTTGCTTGCGCGTTCGGATCGAACCCGCTTTCGCGCGCCGCCATTTTCATCAGGAAGTCAAAACCTGCGCCTGTCGACGCGCTGGCGCGTTTGACCGCGCCTTGCACATGCGCGGCGCCGTTATTCGCGGCGGCTGCGATTTCACTCGCCATGCGGATTCCCTCTGTCGGCGCAAAAACTGCCTCTTCAATCTGGCGGTCAATCGTCAACAAAGCGCTAACCATCGGCGCGGCTCTCAAATCGCCGCTGGCTGAACGGGGCCAGATCGAAGTCCGGCTTGCGCTCTACAATGAGGGCGGCCATGGCCTGCGCCGCCGCCGGGGCGTGCAGGACGCCATTGCGATAATGGCCGAGGGCGAGAAACCGCCCTTCGCCGTCGCGGCCTAAAATTGGCGCGCCGTCCGGGGTTCCGGGCCGCAATCCGGCCCAGCGCTCAAGCTCTGGCGCCGCCTCAATCACCGGCGCGGCTCGGGCGGCCCCGGCCTTGAGCCCGGCGATGGCGTCAGGGTCCACAACCAAATCGTCCCGGCCTTCCGCCTCGGTGGCGCCGATCACCAGCCGGCCCTCCGCCTTGGGGCAGAGATAAGCGCCCGGCGCGCGGATGATCCGGGTCAGCACTCCGTCTTCAAGCGCCACCGCCACCGCTTCGCCTTTGACCGGATGAACCATCCCCCTCGGAACCAGCCCGCTGATCGCGCCGCTCGCCAGAACAAGATTCGCGGCCTCGATCCGCTTGCCGTTCGCCAAAATCAGCACATGCGCGGCGCCGTTTTTTTCAAGCCCCGTCACGCGTGCAGCCAAATGCGGCGCCATTCTCCGGTCGAGCGACGCGCGCAAAGCTGTCACCAAACGGCGCGGATCGACCTGGGCGTCCTGCGGCGCATGCAGCGCGGCCATGACTTCTTGCGAAAGCGCCGGTTCGAGCGCCCGCGCCTCATCGCCGGAAATCACTTTCGCGGCGCCGCCAAGATCGCGAACCCGCGCCGCCTGAATTTCCAGCGCGCGGGATTCGCTCTCATCATAGGCGAGGCCCAGGGCGCCGGTTCCGCGATAGTCGACAAAAACGCCCGTTTCTTCTTCCAGCGCCGCCGCGTAGTCCGGCCACAGCGCAAGTCCGCGCGCGCCGAGGTGATAAAGCGCCGCGCTAAGCGGCGACTCGTCTTTTGCAAGGTCACCGGCATGTTCAAAAGACGGCGCCAGCATCCCCGCGGCGGCGTGCGTTGCGGCGGGAATGGCCGCGCCCGCATCAATGACCGCCACGCGCGCGTCTTCACCACAAAGCGCGCGCGCCAGCGTCAGGCCGATCACCCCGCCGCCGATAATCGCAATGTCAAAACCGTTCGCGCTCATGGGGTTCCTTTTGGCGGCGCCGGGCTCCTTTGTCATCCCGGCCCGGCGTTCTACTTCCCGTCCTCACCAGTTTTTGCTTCCACGACCGGGAAGGCGATCAGCCGCGTCTTTTCCCGCGACCCGGCGGACGAGCCGAAAAAATAATTCACCACCGCCGCTGTCATCGTCGCCAGCGCCCCGAGCATGATCGAAAACTCCGTCTCCGCCCCGGCGGGGAGTTTCTTCGCCACCATCACACCCAGCACCACAAAGAAACCGAGAATGACCAGCGCACCCAAAACAGACGGCGTCCAGTCGTTCATTTTAATCTGGCGGTCGCGGGCGTTGGCGCGGTCGCCCGCATCAATGCGCGCCTCTTCGACGCTCGCCTGCCGCAGAGCAATCTGAAATTCCTGTTCGGCCTGTTTGAGCGCGAGCAAAGTTTCCGGCGAGGCCGCCGCAAATGTCTCGGCGAGCACATCCTCGTCAACGGCGTCCACGCCAAAAATTGCGCGTGATAATTTTTCTACTGCGGCGCCTGCGAGCGGTCCGCCCAAAGCACGCGCCAGTCCGGGCGCCACGCTGGCGATGGCGCGTTTTAACTTACTGCGTGTTTTTACGGTTTTGCTTTCGCCTGATGCTGCGCTCATAAACGCCTCTGTTTCATTACAAACTGAAGCGCAGTCTAAGTGCGAAAAAAAACTGGTGGATAACTATTCACCAAAAAAATTTCCGTGATAGGGTGGAGCGGCGCAGTAAACGCTGCGCGCGAAAATACACCGCATGCGGTCTATTCTGTCCAAAAATTCAATTTGCAATTGCACCCGGATCAATTCAAAGTTGCGCTAATTGATTCGCTGCCCGTGAAAACCCCCTATTCGCGGCCCCGAACGCCGGGTGGTGAATCGTAAAAAACGGTCAAAACACTCCCTATGGCTCTCGCTACCGCAGCGGCCTTCGTTGCCGCCTTGTTTTTGATTCTGGGAAAGTCCAAGGGCGTCGTGCTCCGGGCGGTGGAGTCGGCCGCCCGCTCGCCAGCCTTGCTGATGGCCGCCGGCGCCGGTATTTCACTGGCCTGGCGCTTTTCGGGCGCGCCTTTCGCCGGTTCTGACTGGACCGCCGCCGGGGCCGACGCGCTGCTCGCGGCGCTCGCTTTCGCCGCCGCCGCCCAATTCCGCATCACCCGCCTCGCCAGCACCTGCCCGGCCTCCTTCCGGCTGACGATTGGCGGCGCACCGCTGTTTCTCGTGGTGTGCGGCCTCGCCGCCTTTATTCTTGTGCCGCAGCTTTCCTTTACTGGCGCCTTCTTGCTAGCCGGAGCCCTGACCCTCAACGGCGCCGCGTTTGACCGCCGCGCCGTCACCGGCGCGCCGGCGCCCGCAACGCTGAAAGCCGCCGTCCGGCTTGAGAGCGCCGCGATACTCGCGCTCGGCATTCCCGTCGCAGTGATGCTTGAGGCTGTGGCCACCGCCGCGCCGCAGGACATGCCGCTGGTGACGCCTGTGTTCGAGGCTGCGCGCGGGTTTCTGTTCGCGTTTGCGCTGGGAGGGTCTTTAGGTCTCGCCTCCGCACATTACGGCAATAAGTTGAAATTCAAGAAGAAGGCTGGCGAACTTGCGGCGCTGTCCGGGCTTGTCGCATTTGTCGTTGCGCCGCTGATTGGCGCGCATCCGGTGATCGCCGCCGCCGCCGCCGGTCTTCTTTGGGGCGAGCAGACCCTGGCGCTCTCCGTCACCCGCGTTCGGCTTCGTCGTCTGGCTGAGCGTGTCGTCGCGCCGCTCGCCTATTTCGGATTTGGCCTCGCCCTGGCGCCGCGCATCTTTCAGGCGGACCTTCTCACCGTCCTGTTCGCCGCCGCCGCCGTCACCATCATGCGGGCCGGCCCGCGCCTCGCGGCGCTGAAGAAAACCACCCTGCCGCGCGAGAGCCAGATGTTCCTCGCCTGGTTTGGCGGCGCGCCGGGCGCGGCCTCGGCCCTGTTCCTGATTTCGCTGCTCGATGCGCCATCAATCGTGGCGCAGGACGCAGTGCTGACCGTCGGGTCGCTGGCGGTGGTGTTCGGCGTCTTCGCCGCGCGCCTCACCTCGCGGCCGCTGGTCACGCTGCTCTTGAAGCAGACGGCGCTGGCCAAAAAGCGGGCGATGTTCGCGGCGAACTAGATCGACTTATTCCACCGCCGCCCATAGACTTCACCCGGGAACGGGAGGGCGAAAATCATGTGGCGCATCACCAACATCTTGCTTTTGGTCTTTCTGGTCTTTGCGCTCGTCGCAGGCGGCTACGTTTTATATGACGATCATCTGCAATATATGGACTGGGGACAGGACGACAAAGCGTCCCGCGAGCGTACACTCAACGCAAACGAAACCGTCGATGAGGAAGGCAGAAAGCTGCGTACGCAGGCAATCTCTTTCGGCACCGTACTTCGCTTTGAACCATGGGGGCCATGGAGCGTAGTAACTGCTGAGCAGTCGGCCTTAGCAACTCCGCTGGTCACATCTGCCGATACAATTATCGTAACGGGGACTCGCAAAGGTGGTGGATTGTTGGCCTCGGCGCCAAACATTTATTCCCGTTTTACAAATAACCTTGTCTTGAGGAATGGGCTGGATGACTCTGAGAAGCTGTTATTTACTCACAAGGTCGCAATTACAAATATTCTCGCCATCCCGCGTGAACAATTTCCGGGAATCGTAGC
>BQJG01000014.1 GCA_021604585.1 Hyphococcus sp. | reverse complement strand
CCCTTATCCGCCTATATCCGCGCTCAAAATGAGAAGCGGATGATTGGCGAGGTGGTGCGCGCGGCGTTGCTGGTAGCGCGTGAGGTGATTGTCGTTGATTCAGGCTCGACTGACGGCACGCAGGAGATCGCGCGCGCCGCTGGGGCGAAAGTCATCGAGCATGAATGGACCGGTTGGGGCCGCCAGAAGCGCGTCGCCGAAGATGCCTGCCAATATGACTGGCTGCTTGATCTTGACGGCGATGAGGTGGTGACGCCGGCAGTAGCGGAAGAAATCAAAATCTTGTTCGCCAATGGCGAGCCGCCACATGCAATTTACCGGACCATGCTGGCCTTGGCGCCGCCAGTGGGCGAACCCTGGTATGGATTCGGCCTGCAAACTCGCCACAAGATATACGATCGCCGCGTCATCCGCGCCCGCGACCATGATGCGTGGGATCAGTTTATTCTGCCTGAAGGCGTCAGCATCGGCGTTCTGCGCACGCCTTTTCTTCACTACGCATTCACCGGCGCTGAGCATCTGATGGATAAGCTCAATCGCAACTCGTCGATCCCGGTTGATGTGGTCAAGCCGAAAGCCCGGCCTTATCTTGCCTTGCGAATTGTTTTTGGATTGCCGTTTTATTTTGGCAAACGCTATTTCCTGCAGCAATATTTTCGCGGCGGGGTCTACGGTTTCGCACTCGCCATGATGTATGGTTATGCGCGCTGGCTGACGGACGTAAAAATGTGGGAACGGATCGCGCGTGACAACAAGACCGCCTAGGCGCGCTCGTCCTTGGGCGAATCCATCACAATAAAAGACGTAATCGACGTCACATTCGGCGCTTGCCCCAAAACCTCCGTATGGAAATGTTTGTAAGCCTCGAGGCTCTCGGCTTCGATTCTCAGAATATATTCGACAACGCCGGTGACGTTGTGGCACTCGCGCACTTCCGGCGCTGACGCCATCGCTTTTTCAAATGCGTCCTGGCTTTTTTTCGTGTGCTCGGACAAGCCGACGGTCACATAGACCGTGAACCCTGCGCCCATGGCTTTGCGGTTCAAGGTGGCGCGATAGCCTTTGATGACGCCGCTGCGCTCCAGCTCCTGCACCCGGCGCAGACAGGCCGAAGGGGAAAGCCCGACTTTCTCAGCGAGGTCGGTATTGCTGATCCGGCCATCCCGCTGGAGCTCTCGCAAGATACGGTGGTTTAACTGGTCTATTTTCGTCATAACGTGCAAGAAATAGAAATTTAGCGCAAAAATAGCAACCTAATTCTGCTAAAGACTGACTATAGTTGCGCTTATGCCCGCTGACCTTTTCATAGCGCTCGCCGTCTTCGCTTTCGTGTCATCGATTACGCCCGGCCCCAACAATTTGATGTTGATGGCCTCAGGCGCCAATTTCGGCGTGTCCCGCACAATTCCGCACATGCTTGGCGTCAGCATTGGCTTCACCTTGATGACGGTTCTTGTGGGGCTGGGGCTCATGCGCGTTTTTGATCTGTTTCCCATCAGCTATGTCATCTTGAAAATCTTCAGTGTTGGTTACCTGCTCTATTTGGCGTGGAAGATTGCTCACGCCGCGCCTCCATCAACGGATGGTTCCGCGTCAAGCGAAGCGAAGCCGTTCACTTTTTTTCAGGCGGCGCTGTTTCAGTGGGTTAATCCAAAAGCCTGGGCCATGGCGTTGACCGCGGTTAGCGCTTATTCGCTGGCGGCGCAGCCAGTGGTCAGTGTACTGATTGTGGCGATTGTGTTTGGCGTGATCAATTTGCCCAGCGTGAGTTTGTGGACGGTGGCGGGCGCGCAAATGCGGCGCTTTCTTTCCGATCCGCTAAAGTTGCGCATTTTCAATATTTCCGCGGCGCTGTTGCTCGCCGCGAGCGCACTTCCGATTTTGACGAATTCTGCAACGGCCAGCGGGCGCTAATCGGCGTAATAATCCTTGACCAGATTGAGATCTTCCAGCGCCGGTTCGACATAATTATTGTCTTTGGGCGCGGCGCGCGGCTTGAGGTTGATCGGTTCAAACGCCTCTTTGTTGTATTCGTAGGGAACGCGGTCAAGGATTGCGCGAATGATGTTCAGCCGGGCTTTTTCCTTGTCGTTGCCGTCGACCACGAGCCACGGGGCGCTGTCATTGTGGGTGAGCGCGAACATTTTATCGCGGTAACGCGTGGACTCAATCCACAAATCGCGCCCTTTCAAATCAATCGGCGAGAGTTTCCAGCGCTTACGCGGGTCGCAGGCGCGATCCTGGAAGCGCTGTTCCTGTTCTTCGGCGGAGACGTGAATCCAGAATTTTAAAAGAATAACGCCGCTATCGACCAGCATCCGTTCAAACTGTGGCGCCTCGCGCATAAACGCCTCATGTTGTTCCGGCGTGCAAAAGCCCATCACGGGTTCGATGATCGCCCGATTGTACCAGGACCGGTCGAACAGCACGATTTCTCCGCCTGACGGCAAATGGCGAACATAGCGTTCAAAATACCACTGCGTTTGTTCGCGGTCTGATGGTTTCGGCAAGGCAACCACATGCCAGATGCGCGGGTTCATCCGGCGCATAATTGTTTTGATGGCGCCGCCTTTGCCGGCCGCATCGCGCCCTTCAAATATCACGGCGACTTTCAGCCCCTTGCGCGCCACGGTTTCCTGGAGCTTCGCCAGTTCGAATTCGAGTTCTTTTAGCTCTTTTTCAAAGCGTTTCTTTTTCACGCATCCTCGCTTTGTTGATTGCTTGCGCCGGAAGGAACGCCGTCGGATGTAAACTGGTATGCCTTGCGGCAGAACTCACAGGTGACAGCGATGGCGCCGTCGACGACCATGTCCTGCAAATCTTCAGCGGTGTAGCGAGACAGTACTGCGGCGATTTTGTCCTCGCTACAGGAACACGCGGCGCGCAAGGGCGCTGCATCGAACACCCGAACGCCGTCTTCGTGAAACAAACGATAGAGCAGGGTTTCAGCGCTGATGGACGGGTCGAGCAGCTCATCGTCCTGGGTCGTTTCCACGAAGGCGCGCGCGCGCTCCCAGGTCTCGCGGTCGTCGCCGGAAAGATTGATGGCTTCACCGCGTTCGCGGGTTCCCCCCTCATGCGGGACAAACTGCGCCATCAGGCCGCCCGCCCGCCAGCGCTCTTCACCGCCGGGCAGAGAAAGGCGCCCAACCGCAAGCTTCACGATTGTCGGGATTTGCTCCGATTGTGCGAAATAGGCGGCGGCGGCGTCAGCAAGGCTTTCGCCTTCGATCGGCGTCACGCCCTGGTAACGATCCATGTCCGGACCCTGATCAATGGTGAGTGCGACCGACCCTTTGCCCAGCAAGGCGCGCGCGCCGCGCGGGAGCGCATCGCTGGAAGTTTTCGCCGCGCCGCGCAAGGCGCCGCCGGCGGAATAGTCTGCGACGATCATGGAGACCGGCCCGTCGCCTTGCGCCTGAAAGATCAGTTTTCCGTCAAATTTCAGGGAAGCACCCATCATCGCGACCAGAGAGACGGCCTCACCCAAAAGTTCCGACAAGGGATTGGGAAACTGATGCGCTGACAAAATGTCGTCGATGGCGCCGCCAAGCCTAACAATCCGTCCGCGAACCGCGGTGTCGGCAATCTGAAATGGCAGGATGATGTCATCCATTGTGTGGTCCGGTCCGGGCATGTCGAGGGCCTAGTCTTTGATCTTATAGCCGGCGCGAATGAGGCCGTAGCAGCCAACGGAGAACGCCAGCGCAGCCGCAAAAGTGGCGCCGACGCCGATAAGGGCAGGCGCTTCGGCGACGCCGGTAAAGCCGGACCGAAAACCATCAATCAAATAATATACCGGATTATAGTGGCTGATGGTGCGAAACGGTTCCGGCAAATTCGCAACTGAGTAGAACGTGCCCGACAGAAAAGTGAGCGGTGTAATGACGAAGTTGGCGATCGCGGAAAGCTGGTCGAATTTATCCGCCCAGATGCCGGCGAGAACGCCAATGGCGCCGAAAATCATCGATGCGATGACCGAATAATACAGAACGAGCCATAGGTTCGCGATTGTCATAGGCGCGCCAAAAAACATCATATAAGCGGCGCAAGTGATGGCGGTGATGGCGCCGACCAGTAACCCGCGCGTCGCAGCTCCGGCAATAAACGCAACAGTCAGTTCCGCCGCCGACAGTGGCGGCATCAAGACGTCAACGATTGATCCTTGCACTTTGGCGATAATCAGCGAGGACGATGAATTGGTGAAAGCGTTGGTCAAGATCGCCATCATGGTAAGGCCCGGCGCCAGAAACGCGATAAACGGCACGCCGTTAATGTCAGGCCGGACGCCGCCAAGCGCTTGCGTGAACACGATCAAAAACAAAAGGGTTGAGATGACCGGCGCCACCACAGTCTGAAATACAACTTTGATGAAGCGGCGCACCTCTTTGACGTAAAGAGTCCACAAGCCGAGCCAGTTCACGGCCCCAAAGCGGCGCGCGCCAAAGGCGTAGGCGCCGCCTGCTTGCGATGTTTTTGTTGCCGGAGTGCTGTCAGTAATGGCCATGCGTAACTTCTTTTTGCGTTGCAACGATGTCTCGCGCTTCACCCCAATCGCGTCAAGTCTGTACGATTATCAACATGTGGTGGGCAAAAATTTGTGGGGGCGCCATGTTGTGTTTCACACTTTATAGGATACTATATTTAGGCGCGCAGGGAGCGGCGCTATATCAAGACACAAAATATTGAGATTTCTAGGGCGCGGCGGATGTCAGCCGGAAATCAGGCAAGGAGACCAGCGACATGGCTTGGACGGATGAACGGGTGGAGCTTTTAAAAACCTTGTGGGCCGAGGGTCTGTCGGCGGCGCAAATCGCCAACAAGATGGGCGGCGTGACACGCAATGCGGTGATCGGAAAAGTTCATCGCCTCGGCCTTTCGGGCCGGGCGACACCGGCGAAACCACAGCGTGGCTGCGGCCCGACCATGCAGCGCCGTGAAGAACCCGTCGCCGCAAAACCAGAACGGCCGGAGAGCTTCAAGCCGGTCATCCCTGAGCCGGAGTCCATTACACCGCTGGTCCTCGATACGGGCGACCGTACGACCGTGGCGACAATCAAGAACAATATGTGCAAATGGCCCATCGGCGATCCTGCCAAGGAAGACTTTCATTTCTGTGGTCAGGCGGCAGGCGCAGGAAAATCATACTGCACCTATCACGCCCGTCTCGCATTCCAGCCGCCGCAGCGCCGCGAACGCGATACGTCCCGACGCCCTGCTGCGCAAATTGCTCAGCGCCGCGCTGTAAGCTAAATTACGCTAAATCGCTGAAAAAAGCCCGCCAGATGGCGGGCTTTTTTGTTTATTGGGCATGCGGGCGGTTACTTCAGATCGAGCGCATAGCCGGCCGAGCGAACCGTTCGGATGGCGTCGCCCTGTTTGTATTTGTTGAGCGCCTTGCGAAGCCGGCCGATATGCACATCAACCGTGCGCACTTCGACAAAGACGTCCGATCCCCATACTGCATTTAACAGTTGCTCGCGCGAATAAACGCGCCCCGGATGCTGCATCAAATGATCGAGCAGGCGAAACTCCGTCGGGCCCAAGTGGATTTCCTTGCCGCCGCGCGAGACCTTATGCGAGACGCGGTCCACGCTAATGTCGCCATATTCAACCGTGTCATCGGCGAGGCCTGGGCGAATGCGGCGCAAGATGGCTTTGACGCGGGCGATCAGCTCAGCGGTGGAAAACGGTTTGGTGAGATAATCATCCGCACCGGTCTCAAGCCCGCGAATGCGGTCCGCTTCTTCGGAGCGCGCCGTCAGCATGATGATCGGTATATTGCGGCTTTCCGGCTTTGATCTGATCCGGCGGCAGACTTCGATGCCTGAGACCTTCGGCAGCATCCAGTCGAGGATGATAATGTCCGGGCCGAATTCCTCGACCTTGAGCAAGCCCTCTTCGCCGTCCGTGGCCAGAGCCACCTCAAATTTTTCCTTGGCGAGATTGTATTCCAGAATGGTCGAGAGCGCGTCTTCGTCCTCGACGATCAATACTTTTGTCTCGGGCATGCCATGTGTCCGGTCTAGCTTGCAGTCGTTCCGGACTGCTTAGGCGGCGAAACCGTGATTGTCGAGGTCTTGTCACCCTTCGGCCGGCGCTCCATCATCCGAGATCCAGTCATCAGAAAGTGCAGCGCTTCAGCAATATTTGTGGCGTGGTCGCCGACCCGCTCGAAATTCTTTGCGGTAAAGACGAGATGAGTGCAGGCGTTTACCTTGGCTGGATCGCGCATCATCGCGACGAGAATTTCCTGAAAGACGGAATTGTAGAGCTCATCAAGCTCGTCGTCGCCGCCCCACACCGCCTTGGCGGCGACAAGGTTCCGGTCAGAATAGGCATTCAAAATATCCGAAAGCTGACGAAGGCAGGCGCGGCCCATGCGGGCGACCCCGGATGTTGGACGTGCGGGCGCTTCGAGGCTCACCACCAGCGTGCGCTTGGCGACATTCTTGGCCAGATCGCCAACCCGCTCCAGCTCGCCAGACATTTTGCCAACGGTCATCACTTCGCGAAGGGCGTCCTCAGGCAAGGGGCCGTTGAGCAGAAGGCTCATCACTTTTGCCTCGATTGCGTGATCAAAGGCGTCGATGCGTTCATCCCCGGCAATAATCTTTTCCGCCGCGTTGAGATCGCGGCGCTCAAAAGCGGCCACCGCTCCCGCCAATTGGCTCTCCACCTGAGCCGCCATGCGAGACAGCGACGTCTCAAGATCGAGGCGGGCTTGATAGGAAGTTTGTGGATTGAGGGCGGCCATAGGGAGTGGGTTCAGTCTTTCTCGGATGCGGAAGGATCGCTTATTTGGCGATTATTTATGACAAATTCTTGTCGGGAGCAAAGAAAATGCGCAAATAATGCGCCTGGTGAAAAAATAAACGTCCTGATTACGCCAGGCTTTGAAAATAGCACGTAAAGGCGGCGCCGCCGGCGAGGCGGCTTTCGATCTGAAATCCGCCCTTGTGACGGTTCATGATGTGCTTGACGATGGCGAGACCCAGACCAGTGCCGCCGCTCTTGCGGCTGCGCTCGATATTGACGCGGTAAAATCTTTCGGTGAGGCGCGGCAAGTCAGAGCGATCAATGCCCGGACCAAAGTCGCGGACCTGCACAAACGCCAGATCTTCAATCGCTACGCCGAGACGTGCGGCGACTTGTTCGGCGTTATCCCCTGCGCGATGAGCGGGCGGGCCTTCGCTGAAGGGCGTTGGCGCCGCGCCGCGACCAACACGAATTTTCACCATTGCAGGTTCGCCGCCATATTTTACCGCATTGTCGATCAGGTTCTGGATAGACTGAAAAATCTCGTCGCGATCAGCCCGAATGGTGACGGGTTGTTCGTCATCTCTGGTGAGGTCGATGATGGCGCCGCCGGATTCCAATAGCGGCGCCAGGCTGTCGATGACGTCGCCCGCCACATCCGCGAGATCGACACGCTCGCGTGGAGGAACATGTTCGTTCAGTTCAATGCGCGAAAGCGACATCAGATCGGCGACCAGGCGCTGCATGCGTTCGGCTTGCGCCTGCATGGTGGAGAGGAATTTTTCCTGCGCTTCCGGATCGTCCTTGGCGTGACCGCGCAGGGTTTCAATAAAGCCAATCACTGACGCAAGCGGCGTTCTTAACTCATGACTGGCGCTGGCGATAAAATCGGCGCGCATTTGTTCAACGCGGCGTTCGCTGGTTAGATCGCGAATAAACACTAGTGCGCGTGGGCGTATCTGTCCTGTGGTGTCGCCAATGTCGATGGGCGTGATGTAGGCGCGGCATGTGCGTTCGACGCCACCGATCGTCGTGAATTCGACGCTCTGCGGCTCATGACTCGAGAGAACGCTTTCAGCCGCCTCAAACACGTCGGGCGCACGCAGCACAGATGCAAAATGACGCCCAGCGACCTCTTTCATCCCGACCAGTTCCAGCGCCGCAGGATTGGCGTGCTCCACCAGACCGTCCGCATCAAGAATAAAAAGCGGCTCCGGCAATGCGCGCGCCACGCCTTGCGCCATCCTGAGGCGGGCAAGCTCGGCCTGCTGGGCGTTCATCTGTGTTTCGATAATGCGCTGCACCGGCGAGGCCCAGACGCGCCCGGATGAAAATCGATATCGGACAGCAAGCGCCGCCATAAAGGCGAGCCAGGTGACGAGTGCAATGCGCCAGTCAGTCAGCTTCGCGAACAGCAGTGTTGCGCAGACGCCGGCGCTGATCCCGGCGGCCCAGGCAAAATCGCGTGAACGCACGCGGGCGGCGGTATTGCGGATCAGGCTGGCGAGATCATCTTGCATGGGCAGCGATGCTTACAGTTTCGCTACCATTCGAGCAATGCCCGTCCTGAAATGCCTCGCCTAGGGTTTGCACGGCGATCAGTTTTGTTCGGCGGCAATCCACGCATCTATGTTTTCTTCAAGCACAGAAAGCGGCACCGCGCCGTTAGCGAGGAGGGCGTCGTTAAATCGGCGAAGATCGAATTCGCGGCCAAGCGCATCTTGCGCGCGCTTTCGTAACGCCTGCATTTTCAATTCGCCCATCTTGTAAGCGAGAGCCTGTCCCGGATTGGTGATGTAACGGTTCACTTCCGCTTCGATATTATGTAGCGAAAGCGCGGTGTTGTCGGCCATATAGTCGATCGCCTGCTGCTTGCTCCAACCTTTTGTATGAATGCCGGTGTCGACCACAAGGCGACAGGCGCGCCACATCTCGTAGGAAAGCCGTCCGAAATCGGAATATGGGTCCTGATAGAACCCGGCGTCGCGTCCAAGGCTCTCGGCGTATAACCCCCAGCCTTCGACAAAGGCGGTGAAGAAACCGTATTTACGGAAATTTGGAAGTTCTGTTTCTTGCGCCAACGCAATTTGGAAATGATGGCCCGGTACAGCTTCGTGCAGCGTCAGCGCTTCAATTTCAAACAGCGGTCGCGTGTCAAGTTTCGATGTGTTGACGCGGTAGACGCCGGGACGGCTGCCGTCGCCGGCCGGCGGTTCGTAATAAGCGGTCGTCGTTCCTTCTGCCGTGTCGTCGGGAATTGGCTTTACCGTATACGGCATGCGCGGCATTCGAGTGAACAATTGTGTAAGCGCGCCGTCGGCTTTCTTGGCGACAAGGGCGTTGGCGGCCAGCAATTCTTCTGGCGTTTTTGCGTAAAATTGCGGGTCAGTGCGCAGGAATTCCTGAAATGCCTTGAAGTCGCCTTCAAAGCCGGTGGATTTGATAACCTTATCCATCTCGCTCCGGATGCGCTTCACTTCTGAAAGACCGATCTTGTGAATTTCGTCCGGAGTTTTGTCCGTGGTCGTCGAGACCTTCGCCCGCAACGCATAATAGGCGAGCCCGTCGGGCAAGGCGCTGGCGCCGATCTCGTCCTTGCAAGCGGGGGCGTATTCTTGAACATAAAAATCAGCGAAGGCGGCAAGAGCGGGTATGACTTTATCGTCAATGGAGTCCGCAGCATCTGCTTTCAGCTGGCGCCAGTTGCGCGTGGAAATGGTCGCCGGCTGTTTTTCAAACGGTTTCATCAGGACGCTGTCATTGGCGTCCGCGACCACATGATAACGGATGGCGTCCTCAACGCCCTCCATCGCCTCGCAAGGGCGCGTCCATCCGGCTTCAGCCCCGGCGCGCAGGGTCGCTGTCGCCGCCTGTAGATAGGCGGGCGCCGCCTGAAGGCGCGCCACATAGCTTTCGTAATCGGCAAGCGTGAAAAACGGCAGTCGATCAGCGAGGTCCGTGATGTCGTTTTGCGGACCATAGCGATTGGTCATCAGGAAATATTTGCCGCCGAACTTCGCCGCTTCAATATCGTTTTTAAGGTCTAGCAGGAGCAGCTTGTAATTGACCTGCTCGTCTTCAGATAATGCTGCTGTGTCCAGCGCTTCCAGCCTTTGAACAAAATCTGCAGTTTTTGCTTCGCGGCGAGCGATGCCCTTTAGGGACGGATCGCGAAGCCGGTCATCGTAATCGCGAACGCCAAGCGATGTTGCAAAGACAGGGTTTTCTTCCATTCCCCATGCCCAATAATCGTCAATAATGGATTGCAGCGTATCCGGCGCCATTTCGTGCTCAGGCGCCGGCTGAAGGGGTTCTTGTGCAAACCCTGCGGGCGCTGCAATGCAAGCTGCGAGAACAAAGAGAGCGGCGCGCAATCGAAATGCCGGCATGATGTAACTCCTGAAGTTTTTAACGAGGACGAGAAAAAGCGAATACAACACCGCCGATAAAGCCTGCGAGCGCCTGTAACGCAAGACCGGTTGCATCACGAGCGCCGCCAATAACGCCGGCCCCGCCGCCCAGCACTTGCTCGATCGCCGATAGCATAACGAGGATCGCCGCCGCGCCAGCAATAGGGTATGCGACCGGGGCGAGCGGTTTAATGATGCGCTTAACAACAAATGCGATGGCAAACGCAATCAGCAGGGCGATGGCTGTCATCGTACATAGCTGCCAGAGGCCCATGAAATTTGCTGCATAAGTATCAATTTGCTGCTGTGCGGAATATTCCGCGCCGACCGCCGCCATTTTGGCGATGACTTGTTGCGTGTAAAAACTCGATGCGAGGACATAAGTCACTACGACAGAAAGAAAATACGCCAACAATGTTCGGATGGTCGCCATTTTGCCCCTCGATTCCCGCACCTTGCTGCAGCAGCAGTTCTTTCGCCATTGATATTGACGCCGATTGCTCGTCACGCCTACCCATGACCAGCGGAATTATTAGTTCATCGCAAAGGATCCGGCTATGGCGAAGGCAACCCATTTTTTGATGTCGATGTGCGGCGCGGCGCTGCTCGCGGCGTGTTCAGGCGGCGCTGATACAGCCAATGCTGCGCCGAAAGGCGGCGGCGATGCGGCTTTGCAGGAAACGCTCGCCGATCCGGCGCCTGATGGGACAGTAGCGCTGACCGTGGAGACACTGGCCGACGGGCTCGTCAATCCGTGGTCGATGGCGTTTTTGCCCGATGGCTCGATGCTGGTGACGGAACGTCCCGGCAGGCTGCGCATTATTCGTGATGGCGCGCTTGTGGCGGCGCCGGTAACCGGAACCCCGGAAGTCTTGGTGTGGAACCAGGGCGGCTTGTTCGACGTCTTGCTGCATCCCGGTTTTGCAGAAAACGGTCTACTCTATCTCAGCTATGCCAATGGGACGCATGAAGCCAATGCAACGCGCATTGCCCGCGCGACTTTTGATGGCGCCGCGCTTTCCAATCTTGAAGTCATCTACGACGCCGTTCCCGGCAAGGACACCGGCCATCATTATGGCGCGCGAATGGCTTGGGGTGGCGACGGCAAGCTCTATGTGACGATTGGCGAGGGCTCCAAGTACAAAGAAAAAGCGCAGGACATGACGTCGAGTTTCGGTTCGGTGATCCGCCTCAACGAAGATGGCTCCATCCCCGGCGACAATCCGAAATTCGGCAATGGTGAAAGGCCGGAGCTCTTCAGCAAGGGACACAGAAACCCGCAAGGCCTCGCCTATGATGCTGAGCGCGGCGTGTTGTGGGAGCAGGAGCATGGCCCGCGCGGCGGCGACGAAATCAACATAATTGAAGGCGGCGCCAACTATGGCTGGCCGCTTGCAACTTATGGCATTGACTATAACGGCGCCAAGATTACACCGTTTACGGAATATGAAGGCACGACGCAGCCTGCGAAATACTGGACGCCTTCTATCGCTCCTTCGGGGCTCGCGGTTTATCGCGGCGGGCTATTCGAGGGCTGGGATGGCGATCTCTTGGTTGGCGCAATGAAAGGGGCGGCTTTGCATCATGTCGTCATGAACGGCAATACGCCTGTCGGTGAAGAGCGTTACCTTCTCCATCGCGGCGAGCGTGTGCGCGATGTTCGCGTTGGTCCCGACGGCGCCATCTATGTGGCCACGGAAGTCACGAACAGAGGCGACGAAGCTGACGGGAAAATCCTGCGCCTGACACCGCAATAGAAGAACGCATTCGCGTTAGTCTTCAATCGCGGCGCCATATGCGCGGGCCGATGCCTGTCGTGCGAAACGCAAGGTGACGGCTTTGCGCCGCGCTGAATTCAGCGTGCGCTCTTCAGCGGCGCGGGCGATTGCGGCGCCATACTCGTCGGCGATAATCAGGCCTTCTGTTTCCGGCAACAATTCGCGCGGAAAATCCGGATCGACCGCGAAATAGAACTGGTCGCAGTAATCGAGATAGTCCGGCCATTTCTGATCGACCTCGAAATCGGCGCGGCAGGATTTCACCTCGGCGATGACGAGTTTGCCTTTGCGGTCGATGCCGGCGACATCGGCGCGCCGGCCATTGGCGAGGCGAAATTCGCACAAAGGCGATAGGCCGAGATCGAAAAACAACCGGGTCACGCCGCGGGTCAGCGAGAGGGTTCTGTCGGGCCGGGCTGGGTCGGGAAGGGTGACGACGTTCTGCATTTGTTCATTGAAACGCAGCGAAGGTGCACCCGTCAAGCGTAAAAGCGAGACGCCGAGAGATCAGCCCTGAAATTCCGGCAGGCGGACGATGAGGCCGTCCAGCGCAGGGGAAACCTTAATCTGGCAGGACAGCCGTGAGGTCTCTTTCGGCTCATAGGCAAAATCGAGCATGGATTCTTCCATGGATTCCGGCTTGCCGGTCTTTTCGCGCCAAGCCTCGTCCACATAGACGTGACAAGTGGCGCAAGCACAAGCGCCGCCGCAATCTGCGTCGATGCCCGGCACCATATTCTTGACAGCGGCCTCCATCACCGACACGCCTGTTTCGGCGTCGATGACATGTTCGGTTCCATTCTGTTCGATAAAAGTGATCTTGGGCATGAGGCTCGACTGATGACTGAAGTGAAATACGAAGCCGTCGATGTAAGCGATCAGCCGCTGAGAGCAAGCCTTTTCGGGCGCAATGCCAGTTTGCGGCGTCGAAAGGGCGCAGTCTGGCATTGTGGCGCGAACCGGGGGCTGTCATGCAGATAGCGGCGGTCGCGCTTGCAGATGAACTCGCGACCAGGGTGCTCGGCGCCGGTCTCGCCCCGGTGCTGCGCGATGGCGATATCGTCTGCCTTGAGGGGGATCTTGGCGCTGGAAAATCAACAATAGCGCGTGCGATCATCGGCGCCCTTACGGATGTGAGCGACGCCCCCAGCCCAACTTTCACCTTGGTTGAGACATATGAAGCCGACAAATTCAACCTATGGCATTTCGACCTTTACCGGCTCGACGCCGCTTCCGATGTGTGGGAGCTGGGATTGGAGGAAGCGCTCGACAATGGGGTTTTGTTGGTCGAATGGCCGGACCGGATAGCGGGACTTTTGCCAAATAGCGCTTTAACGATCAGCTTAGACCTTGCCGGCGCGGCGCGTCTGGCGAAGATCTCGGGCGACGCGCGATGGCAAGAGCGGCTTCACAAAGCGGGAATCGCGTAGAAGATTGTGTTGATGAACAAGACCGAAAACAGAGACAGTGCACGGCGGAAGTTTTTGGCCGAGGCTGGATGGGCTGAAGCAATCGCTGCGCCTTTGGCAGGCGATGCGTCGACGCGCAGCTATCAACGCCTGACGTTGAAAGGCGCGCCGGCCGTGTTGATGATTGCGCCGCCGGGCGCAGAGACGCCCGCTTGTCCGCGTGATGCGGACGAAGCTGCAAGGCGCGCGCTTGGCTACAATGCAATGGCGCGGCTTGCTGGACCGAACATGAATGCGTTTGTCGCGCTTTCGGACGCGTTGCGGGCCGCTGGCCTGTCTGCGCCGGAAGTCTTCGCCGCCGATCCTGAAGCTGGTTTTGCCCTGCTGGAAGATCTCGGTGATGATCTTTATGCGCGCGTGGTTGGGCGCGTCGGAGAGGAAATGCTCTACAAGGCTGCGATTGACGCGCTGGCTGCATTGCATGGGAGTCAGGCTCAGCGTCCCGCAAACGACGCCTACGCCATGCTAGACTATGACGGCCTCGCGCTAGAGGCGGAAGCGTTGCTATTGGTCGAATGGTACTGGCCGCTAAAAAAAGGCGCTCCTGCCGACAGTGGTCTTTGTACGGAATATGTGGGGCTGTGGCGTAAGGCGTTAACAGAATTGTCTGCTCCACACACATTTGTGCTTCGTGACTTTCATGCAGAAAACTTGCTCTGGCTGCCGCAGCGCGCCGGAATTCGGAAAGTTGGCGTTATCGATTTTCAGGACGCGCTCTTTGGGAACGCAGCATATGATCTTGTGTCCTTGCTGGAAGATGCGCGCCGGGATGTCGATCCGGAATTCGCTGCAACGATGATCGACTATTACAAAAGCTTCGCCGGGCCGCCGTTAGACGCTGCTGATTTTGATCGCGACTACGCAGTGCTGGCCGCGCAGCGAAACGCAAAAATCCTCGGAATTTTCGCACGCCTTGCCAAGCGTGATCACAAGCCGCGCTATCTGGAGTTGCTTCCGCGGGTTGAGGCGCATTTCCGGCGTGATTTGGCGCGCCCGGCAATGGCGGAGATGCGCAGCTTCTTCAAAAGGCGCCTGCCGGAGCTGGCCTTGTGAACCGGATGCCGCACAGCGCCATGGTGCTCGCCGCCGGTCTCGGCACGCGCATGCGCCCCTTGACGGATCAAACGCCAAAGCCGTTGATCGAAGTCGCCGGAAAAGCGTTGATGGACTATGCGCTCGACCGTTTTGCAGATGCAGGCGTCAAACGTGCGGTCGTCAATGTGCACTATCTTGCCGATCAGGTTGAGCGCCATGTTTCGACACGCCTAGCGCCGGAGATTGCAATATCAGACGAGCGCGATCTGCTGCTTGAAACCGGCGGTGGATTGAAAAAAGCGCGGGCGTTGCTTGGCGATGGTCCTGTCTTCTGCACCAATACAGATGCGATCCTGATTGATGACGGCGCTGAAAAGGCCTGCGCCGCGTTGGCGGCAAAATGGGATGCGTCACGGATGGATGCGTTGTTGCTGCTTGTTCCCGTTGAACGCACGAGCGGATATGACGGGCGCGGCGATTTTGATTGGGGCAAAGACGGACAAATTGCGTTTCGGTCTGGCGATACGGCGCCGTTCGTTTTTACCGGGCTGCAAATAATGAATCCGGCGCTGATTGACGAGGGGCCGGATGGACCGTTTTCAACGCGCGTATTGTGGGACAACGCTGCTGCGCGCGGCCGCCTGCATGGCGTCATTTATGGAGGCGACTGGCTGCATGTTGGCGATGCGGCCGGCCTCGCGGCTGCTGCTGCGCGACTTTCCGGGACTGAGTAATGGCGGAAGGAATCTTTGACGCACCAAGCCCCCGATATTTTTCAATTGCCTCGGGGCAGGATTTTTTATTGGAGCTGGCGCGCGGGCTTAATACCGCAATAAAAAGCGCTGGTTTCGCGTTGCCTGATGCGACTGTTTACCTGCCCACAAGGCGCGCCGCACGAGCGTGCGCAGAGGCTTTTCTCGTTGCGGCGGACGGTTCCGCATGTCTGACGCCGCGGATCAAAGCGCTTGGCGATATTGATGAAGACGAATTCGATATCGGCGATTTTGGTTTAACGATCGAAGATGAATTGGCGCTGGCGCCAGTAGTTTCTTCTTCTACACGCCGCCTGGTGCTCGCGCGTTGGGTTGCGGAAAAAGAAAAAACGTTTTTTGACGGACAGCGCCGCTGGGCGGCCGCTATCTCAGCGGCCGACGAGCTTGGGAAATTATTGGATTCGCTGTATACTGAAGAAGTTAACCTGCAAAAATTGCACTCGATTGTCCCGGAACGATTAGCAGCGCATTGGCAGGAGTCTCTTCAATTTCTGGAGATCATCACAAAAGCCTGGCCGGACTATCTCGCGGCGGAAGGGGTAAGCGATCCCGCGGCGCGGCGGATTGCGCTAATTGATTTGCAAACCCGGCGCTGGCAAAGCGCGCCGCCAGAAAAACCTGTCATCATCGCCGGGACGACGGGTTCGACGCCTGCCGTTGCGCGTTTGATGAAATGTGTCGCGTCGCTTGGTCATGGCGCTGTTGTGTTGCCCGGGCTCGACCTTTCAGCGCCTGAACATATCTGGGAGACGATTGACGAACCACACCCGCAAAGTGGGCTGAAGGCGTTGCTCGGGTCTTTAGGAATCGGCCGCGACGCCGTTCAGGCATGGCCGCTTCAGAGCGGCGAAGCAAGCGCACGCGCCGAACTGATGACCATTGTGCTGCGCCCCGCGGAGGCGTCAGATGATTGGCGGCGCTGGGCGCAGGACGTAAAATCAGCGGATAAAGACGTGCGTAACGCGCTGAAAGGGCTCCGCCTCATTGAAGCGCGTGACGAAGAAAGCGAAGCTGCGGCGATTGCGCTGAAATTTCGCGAGGCGATTGAAACGCCTGACCGGACTGCGATGCTGGTGACGCCTGATCGCGACCTCGCGCGCCGGGTCACCATGAAAATGCGCCGCTGGGGCGTTAATGTTGATGACTCGGCGGGTGCGCCGTTTGCAAACACGCCATGCGGGATCTATTTGCGCCTTGCAGCGCGCTGGTTGGATGATCCGTCCGACCCGGTTCGGGTGATGGCGCTGGTCGATCATCCGCTGTTTGGCGGCGGCTTGGATGCAAAGTCGCGTGTGAGGGCTGCGCAGTTTTTTGATCGCGCGTTGCGCGGTCTGCGGCCTGCGGCTGGCATGGAGGGATTGCGACGCAAGCTCGCTGCGCAAACAGAGCCGCCGCCGCATGCGGTTGCGATGCTTGATGTGCTCAGCAAGGCATATGGCTTGTGGGCGACGGCGGAGGCGTCATTCGCAGACCGGTTCGAGGCGCATCTCAGCGCCGCTGAAATGTTGAGCGCGAGCAATGAGGTGTCTGGCGCTGAGCAGCTTTGGCGCGGCGATGATGGCGAAGCCGGCGCAATCATGCTGGCTTCGCTGCGTCCGGCGCTTTCCTTGATTGTGGCGGACCAGGCGTCGGACTATGCCGATATTTTTGCGCGGTTAATTGCTGGTGGTGCTGTACGCCGCCGCGCGCCTGCGCATCCACGTCTGTCCATTCTCGGTCCGCTTGAGGCGCGTCTACAGACCGCTGATCTGGTGATTTTGGCGGGGCTGAATGAAGGCGTGTGGCCGCGCGACGCCGCCATCGACCCGTTTCTGTCTCGCCAGATGCGAAGTGAGTTGGGCTTGCCGTCGCCAGAACGCCGCATCGGTCTAGCAGCGCATGATTTCGCCCAGCTTACAGCGGCGCCTGAAGTCGTGTTGACCCGGTCAGCGCGGGCGGCCGGCAAGCCGACAAAATCATCGCGATGGATTGTCCGCCTGAAGAATATTCTGAAGGGCGCCGGTTTCCTGTCTGACATTGACGAATCTGAAGTCGCCGAAGCACTCGTCGCCATGCTTGATCGGCCAGAAGCGGTTAAGGCCGTCGCAGCGCCTGCACCGCGCCCGCCGCTTGGTGCGCGCCCTAAAGGTTTGTCTGTGACTCAGATCGGCACGCTCTTGCGCGACCCCTATGCGATTTACGCGTCAAAAATTCTTCGCCTGCGCAAACTTGACCCATTAGGCGAAGTTTTTGACCAACGATATCTGGGTATTTTATTTCATAAAGTATTGGAAGATTTTGTCCGCGAAGATCGTTCGCCGGAACGGAGCGCGCAGATATCCAGATTGAAAGACCTGTTTGAACAACATGCGCCGGCGCATGGTCTCGACGCTCATCACAGCGCGTTCTGGCGCGCGCGCGCCGAAGAGGCGTTTGTATTTCTTGCCGACTGGGATGCCGTGCGGCGCGCTGCTGGCGCGCCTGTCATTCTGGAAGGGCGCGGAAAAACAAAGCTTTCTGTTGACGATCAAAGCTTTGAATTGGTTGCTCAGGCTGACCGGATTGATCGGCTGGAGGACGGGTCGGCCTATATCGTCGATTACAAATCCGGCAAGCCGCCGAGCCACAAGCAAGAGAAGGCGAACTTCAATCCGCAATTGCCATTGACCGGATTAATCGTTGCGGCCGGCGGATTTGAAGAACTTGGCGCAACAAATGTTTCCGGTTTTGAATATGTGCGCGTCGTGTCACGCAAGAAAAGAGAAGAGGACGCAGGCGCTGAAGGCAACGATGCGCGCGACGCCATGAATGAAGCCCATGATGGCCTTATTTCGATCATTCGTCATTTTAACGACGAGAAGGCGCCTTACCTTTCACAGCCGAGGCCGCAATTCATCAATCCATATGGCGATTATGACCACCTCGCGCGGCGCGGCGAACGAAATGCGCAAGGCGAGAGCGATGGCGGGGGTGAAGAATGACCCTCGCAAATACAGCACTCGAAGAAACAACGAATAATCAGCGGATCGCCGCTGACCCGCAACGATCCGTCTTTGTCATGGCCAATGCGGGTTCCGGCAAAACACGAGTTTTGACGAATCGCGTTGCACGCCTGCTGCTCGCTGACGCTCCGCCGCAAAAAATTCTTTGCATCACCTTTACCAAGGCTGCGGCGGCGGAAATGGCGGAACGATTATTCTCTGTGCTCGGCGAGTGGGCGCTCGCGAGCGATGACCAATTGTGCAAAGAATTAGCTGACCTTGAAGGCGATGCGGCGGCGGAAAAACCTGCGGACGAACTCGCCAAGGCGCGGCGGTTATTTGCCCGTGCGCTGGAAACGCCGGGCGGGTTGAAGATTCAAACCATCCACTCTTTCTGTGAAAGCGTGCTTCGGCGTTTTCCCATCGAAGCTGGCGCCCCGCCGGGGTTTTCTGTGATTGAGGACGCGCAAGCGTTTGCGTTGAAAAGCGCAGCGCTCGACGCGCTTGCTGCGTCCGCGCGTAATGACCCGGCAACCGCTGCGGATTTTGACCGCCTCTCGCTGAAACGCAACGAAACGGATTTGCGGGGTTTGTTGCTGGGCTCAGGAAGCAAAGGAGCGCCAGACGATGTTGACGGCGCTGCTGCGGCGCTGGCGCGCGATCTTGCGATCAATCCGGATCAATCGGCTGACGACGTCAAATCTGGCTTCATCGACGCGGTAAACAAGGCTGAGTTGATGCGCGCGCGTGACGGGCTCGCGGCGGGCGGCGCTAACCCTATCAAAGCAGCCAACACGTTAACGGCCTATTTCTCGGCAATATCGGTTGATGAGAAATGGGACGTGCTTGTTTCTTTGCTGCTTGTCTCCGACCAGTCAAAAACGGTCGATAAAATCGCCACCGCCGTGACCGATAAACATGACCCGTGGGTGAGGTCGTATCTTGATGACCTGAAGGGCGCGTTCTTCGCTGAATTCCAAACCTTGAAGGCGTTGTCTATTTACGCTGATACGCTTGCGTTCTGGCGCCTCGGCGCCGCCTTGAACAAGCGGTATGGCGAGGCAAAAGCTGTGCGGGCCATGCTTGATTTCGACGATCTGATTGATCGGACGAAGCGTCTGTTTCAGCAGGTGGAAGCGCAATGGATCATGTACAAGCTCGATCTGGGTATCGATCATGTGCTGATTGATGAAGCGCAAGACACGTCGCCGGGCCAGTGGGAGGTCGTCGAAAATCTGTTCGCTGATTTCTTCAGCGGCGCTGGCGCGCGTCGCGAACCTAGAAGTTTCTTCGCAGTCGGTGACTTGAAGCAGTCCATTTATTCCTTTCAGGGCGCTGATGTCGGCTTGTTTAAGGAAAAAGAACACGATCTCGGACAAAAATTGAACGAGGTCACTGACTATAAGAATGTGCAGCTTCCCATGTCGTTTCGAACGACGGCGCCTGTCTTGTCCTTTGTCGATGCTGCGTTTGCCGATCGCGCCGCCGCCGAGGGACTGGGCGATGAAGTGCCGCCGCATGGCGTAAAGCGCAAAGGTGAGGCGGGGCTGGTCGAATTATGGCCGCTGACGCCTTACCCCGAAAAGGTCAAAGTCAATCCCTGGGATGCGCCGGTGGATGCGCCGGAAAGCAATCATCCGGTCAGGGTTTTGTGTGATCGCGTTGCGGATACGATCAAAGGCTGGCGCGACTCAAAGGAACTGCTGGTCTCGCGCGGGCGTCCCATCCGCGCGGGCGACATCATGATTTTGGTGCAGAGCCGCGGCGCCTTGTTTCGCGATGTGATCCAGCGGCTCTCCGCCGCCGGTGTGCCGGTTGCCGGTCCCGATCGATTGAAACTTGCAGAAGATCCGGCGGTGGAAGACCTGATCTCGTTTGCGCGCTTTGCGCTGACGCCAGGTGACGATCTTTCATTGGCGGAAACCCTGAAGAGCCCGCTTTTTGGATTTGAAGACGATGCGGATTTGTTTCCGCTCGCCTATGAGCGCAGTGAGAAAGAGAGTCTGTGGGCGTCACTGCGCCGCCGCCAGAAAGAACGCGAGAACTGGGAGCTTGCGGCGCATGAAATTATTTCCGCGCGTAGCATGGCGAAAAGCCAGGGCCCCTATGCATTTTTCTCACATATACTCGAAACAGGCGCGCCGGCAGGCCGCAAGCGCTTCTTTTTGCGCCTCGGCGAAGTGTCTTCCGACGCCATTGACGAGCTATTGCTCCAGGCGCTGGATTTTGAAAACGGCGAACCGCGCAGCCTGCGTGATTTCGTTGCGTGGTTTGACAACTCATCAAGCGACATCAAGCGTGAAATGGAACGCGACAATGATTCCGTTCGTGTAATGACGGTGCACGGCGCTAAAGGGCTTGAGGCTGACATTGTCTTTCTGCTCGACGCCCATCGCGAACCAAACGCCAATGCGAAAGATCCATTGCTGAAAGCGCCCCGGGGATCGAATTTGGAGCTGGGCGCCAGCCTGCTTGCGTGGGCAAAGGCTGACGATGTGGCGCTCAGCGAGACGGCGCGAGCAGAAAAATCGCGTCTGGATTATGAGGAATACCGGCGGCTCTTTTATGTGGCGGCAACGCGCGCGCGAGACCGGCTTTACATTTGCGGCGTTGAACAGGGAAACAAGAAGAACCCGCAGGAAAAAGCGATTGGCGTGAAATCATGGCATTCGCTCTCTATTGATGCGTTTGACCGTCTTGGGATTCCAGCAGAAGCGCATGCGGCGCCTTTCTGGCCTGACTCGCCGGCGCCATTGCTTCGGTTATCATGCAATCAAACGGCAGAGATTGAAGAAAAGAAAGCGGACCGCGCAAAACCCAATATTTCTCCGCCGGAGTGGATCAAAAGGCCCGCGCCGGCCGAAGCGCCGCGCTTGCAGCTCACGCCGTCGAAACTGTCAGGCGAGGAAGAAAGTGAACAATTGGGCGGCGCGAAGGATGTTGTTTATGCGCCGACCTTAACAAGAAGCGGTAGCGAAGATAAGTATTTCCGCGGGCGCGTATTACACCGTTTGCTTGAGCTATTGCCGGATGCGCCGCTTCACCGCCGCGCCGCGGCAGCGGAAAAATTGTTGAAGCGGCTGGCGCCTGATATCGATGAGGATGAACGATCGCGCTGGCGTGCGGAGGTCATGCGTGTGCTGACCGATCCGCAATTCGCTGAAGTTTTTGCGTCAGGTTCTCTGGCTGAGGCGTCAATTGTCGGCATTCCGGAAGGCGCGCCAGCCTCCGCGCGCATGACGGGCCAGATTGACCGCCTCGCTGTTTCGCCGGCCCGCGTTCTCGTCGTCGATTACAAGACGAACCGTCCGCCGCCAAAGAATGTGCATGATGCGGACCCGGCCTATGTGGCGCAGCTCGCCGCTTATCGCGCGCTGCTACAGGAAATCTATCCCGGTCGTCAGATCGTCTGCGCCCTTTTATGGACATATGAGGCAAGGCTCATGGAGGTTCCCGCCGAAATGCTCGATCACGCCTTCGCGCGCATCAAAAAGGCGGGTTGAAACGGCGACGGCGCGCGCTATCTTCATGCTTTCGCATTCCGGAGTTTTTCCCAGGAGTTTTCTATGGCCGCCAAAACTGTAACCGACGCCAGCTTTTCCGCCGATGTTCTTGATTCCGGCGATATCGTTCTAATTGATTTCTGGGCGGAATGGTGCGGCCCGTGCAAACAGATCGCTCCCGCTCTGGATGAGATCGCCAAAGACTACGAAGGCAAGCTTACCGTGGCGAAGGTCAACATTGACGAAAATCCGGAGACACCGGGCCGTTATGGCGTTCGCGGCATTCCAACCCTGATGATCTTTTCCGGTGGCGAACACATTGCAACCCGCGTCGGCGCAGCGCCCAAGAGCCAGCTCGCTGCTTGGGTTGAAGAAGTGATGAAACAAACTGCTGCTTAGAGCGTGATGAGAAAAAGTGGGAACCGGTTTTCCGGTTCGATCATGCGACCTCTAAGAATTTTGTTTGGATCCGATAAGATTTAATGGGATCTTGCTTCAGGAATTTTCGCGAAGCACTTCGCCCGCAAGATAGAGCGAGCCGCTGATGAGCAATCTCGGCGGCTCGTTGTTTTTATCAGCGCAGGCTTTTTTCAGAGCTTCGTTAAGCGAGGCGCAGGCTTGCGTTTTCAATCCCGCAGCGGTTGCGGCTTCTGCGACCTCCCCCGGCGACATAACGCCGTCCTTGTCTGCTGCAACACAAAACACTTCGCGAACGAGCCCCGCGAATGGCGCGAAATACCCGATAGCGTCCTTGTTGGCCTGCATGCCCGAAATCATGACGAGCGGCTTCGGGCTGATTGCGTCGAGATCGGCCATGACCCGTGCAATGGCCCGTCCCGCATGAGGGTTGTGGCCGCCATCGAGCCAGAGCTCAGCGTCTACGCCAAGGGCGTCGCAGGCGAGATCGATGAGCGGTCCTTTTGTGAGGCGCTGCATACGCGCGGGCCAATGCGCATCGCCAAGACCTTTTGAAATTGCTGCATCGGAAATATCAAGGCCAGCCGCTCGTATCGCCGCGACGGCGGCTCCTGCATTGTCGATCTGATGGGCGCCTGCAAGGCGCGGCGGATCGAGATCGCAAAGTCCGGTATCATCCTGATAGATTAACCTTCCGTGTTCGGAGTAAGCGCTCCATTGTTCGCCCCAGGCATGGGTGCGGGCGCCTGTGCGTTGTGCGTGCTGCTGCAGCACCGCCATGGCTTCCGGCGATTGCTGAGCGATGACGGCCTGCGCCCCGCGCCGGAAAATTCCAGCCTTTTCGCCCGCAATCTCACTCAGTGTGTCGCCAAGAAAAGACTGATGATCGAGGTCGACCGGCGTAATGATGGCGGCGAGCGGCGGTTCCATCACATTTGTTGCATCGAGCCGTCCGCCAAGGCCCACTTCAATGATGGAAAAGTCCGCCGGCGTTTCTGCAAAGGCTAAAAAAGCGGCGCACGTTGTGGTTTCGAAATAGGTGAGCATATCCTCGCCCATGGCTGCATCTGTGCGCCTAAGCGCATCAATCAGCGCGGCGTCGCTGATTTCTCTTCCCGCAACGACGATGCGCTCATTGAACCGAACAAGATGGGGGGAGGTGTAGACATGGGCGCTCTTTCCGGCCGCCTCGAGTATCGCGCGCAGATAGGCGACGGTTGAGCCTTTGCCGTTTGTGCCGGCGACGTGAAACACAGGCGGCAATTTCTTTTGCGGATCGCCAAGACGCGACAACGCAGAGCGAATACGGTCGAGCGACAGATCGATAATGACAGGGCGCCGGTCCGCAATCTGCGCGAGCACGGTCTCAACATCGCTCACGCGAAAATTCCTCTTTGAAATGCGCGGCGAGTGTTGGGCTTATTCCGCCGCCTTGTCGAGCTTGATCGGCGTTTTCAACTTTGTCGCTTTGACAGTCTTTTCGGGTTTAATGATCGCCGGCGCCGAAATGGCGGGGGCCGCCGCCGCCGGGGCCGCGGCGTTTTGACGGCGTTCCTTGACCAATACCCGGATCAGCTTTGACAAGGTCGGTTTCATGTCGGCGCGCGGCACGACGAGATCGACCATGCCTTTTTCTTCGAGGAATTCAGCGCGCTGAAATCCTTCAGGCAATTTTTCGCGGATCGTCTGTTCAATGACGCGGGGTCCGGCGAAACAGATTAAGGCGCCGGGCTCAGCAATGTTGACGTCGCCCAGCATCGCGTAAGACGCAGTGACGCCGCCAGTCGTTGGATTGGTCAGGACTACAATGTAGGGAAGGCCTGCTTCTTTCACCATTTGCACTGCGATGGTGGTGCGCGGCATTTGCATCAGCGAGAGAATGCCTTCCTGCATGCGCGCGCCGCCGGAGGCTGCGAAGACGATTAGCGGCGCGCGGCGCGCGACAGCGGTTTCAGCGGCTTTAAGCATCGCCTCACCGAGCGCCATGCCCATGGAGCCGCCCATGAATTTGAAATTTTGAACGGCGACGACGGAGGCGACGCCGTCAATTGTTCCGTATGCGGCCTGCATTGCGTCCTGTTGGCCGGTTTTCTTGCGGTTCTCTTTCAGGCGGTCGACATATTTCTTTTCGTCGCGAAATTTGAGTGGATCTGTCACCGGTTCCGGCAACTCGATCGTCTCATAGGCGCCAGTATCGAAGATCATCGCCAGGCGTTCTTCCGGCCCGATGGCGAGATGGTGTCCGCAGGACGGGCACACTTGATGGGCCGCGTCGAGATCGCGCTGGAAGATCATTTCGCCGCAGCCGGGGCATTTCGACCATAACGTGTCGGAGCCGTCGTCTTTTGGCTTGAAGATGTTTTTGATGCCCGGAGGAATGTTGGAAAGCCAGCTCATACCCGTCAGCGCCCTTACCGTTACTTTTGACTCGCGTGAAATGGACCGTTATGCGCTTTCGCGCGCGGCGCGGATTGCCCCCGAAATATCCTGCGCCAGCCTCAAGACCGCGTTAACGCCATTATCGGTCTCGCCGGGCTGCTCTTCAAGGGTTTTGGCGAATTCATCCACCAACGCGGAGCCAACCACTACGGCGTCTGCGAATTGCGCGAATTCCCGCGCCTTTTCGCCCGTTTTGATGCCGAAACCGACCGCGGCAGGCAAGCCGGACGCCGCCCGCAGGCGGTCCAGAGCGTCTTTGACATTCGCAGTATGGCCAGCGGCTTTGCCTGTAATGCCCGCCACGGAGACATAATAGACAAAGCCGGATGTATTGCGGATGACGGCGGGCAACCGCTCGTCATCGGTGGTCGGTGTCGCCAAACGGATGAAATCAAGACCAGCCGCCCGCGCCGGGAGGCACAGCTCGGCGTCTTCTTCCGGTGGCAGATCGACGATGATCAGCCCGTCGATCCCTGCTGCTTTGGCGTCATCGACGAATTTTTCCGGCCCATAGGCATAAAACGGATTGTAATACCCCATCAGTATGACCGGTGTCTGGTCGTCTTCGATCCGAAATGAGCGAACCATCTCAAGGGTTTTGGCGAGGGTTTGCCCCGACTTGAGGGCTCTGAGGCCTGCAGCGGCGATGGCCGGACCATCCGCCATAGGATCTGTAAACGCGACGCCAAGTTCGATCAGGTCTGCGCCAGCGCCGGGGAGCTTCTTCATCAAATTGAGTGAAGCCGCCATGTCCGGATCGCCCGCCATGATGAAGGGGATGAAGGCGGCGCGATTTTCAGCCTTCAGCTTGTCAAAACGGGCTTTGATGCGGGACATGAATTGGGGCCAAACTGCTTGAAGCGGCCTGCCTAACGTCCGCACCGAAGATTGCAAGCTAAAGCGTGATGCGGTCTATCTCGGATAACGGCCAGGAGTGAGGCGAGGTTTGACCAAGTTGAGATCCGGATTGCCGGGCCGTGCGGCTCTGGGCTTCATCTGGCTTTACCGCCGCAGCCTCTCGCCATTCTTCTATTTGATCGGCGTCAGATGCCGTCACACGCCGACCTGCTCGCAATATGGGGCTGAGGCGTTTCGCATTCATCGATTTGCCCGCGCCTTCTGGTTGACCGTTTCGCGGGTGCTGCGCTGTCATCCATTCGGCTCGCATGGCTTCGACCCGGTTCCAAAAGGAACGCCGCAAGTGGGATGGAAATTCTGGAGGCTTGGCGACTGGGCGTGGACTGAACGCAGCGGCCCCGGAAATCAATTCGAAAAATAGAAACGGAGCGATTGTCTCCAACCGCTCCGCTTACGGATTAATTACTGACTATTTGCGCAGATAACGCATCGAAGGTCCGGGCCGTCCGACGAAGCATGACTTTGTGAAGCCATAATATTTGATCACGTCGATCACGGTTTGCGCTTCGGCTGCGCTTGGCGCGACAAAGGCTGCGTGATTCCCATTGGACAGGATCGTGAACTTGCCGCTGCCGGAATTTTTGATCGACAGGCCGTTCGGGTTGATATTGGTGCAATCCTCGCCGCTAAGCGCGCCGGATGGCGCGGCGTTCCCGACAAGCCAGTATTCAAGCGACGCGTCAGGGCGGCCGACATAGCACTGTTTGTTGAAACCGTAATGCTGAACGATACCCTTGGCGCGGTCCATTTCAGATTTGTTCGAGCCTGCGTCGAGCATCCACATCGAGCCCTGCACCAGTTTCCAGCGGCCGTTTTTCTGTTCGACGCTAACATTCGCCGGATTGAAAGAAATGCAATCATCGGTGAAATTTTTTGCGGGCAAAGCAATGAGCGGTCCGCCCGGTAGCGGCGTAAACACGAGCGGCGCTTTCTTCATGGAGGCGTGCATCAAATAGTCATTGCGTCCGCTGCCATCGACGAAGTGCGTATAAACATGCGCACGCAGCGTGTCGCCGGCGCGTCCATCAAGCACGACGGTTTTTGTTGCAAAGCCCTGATTAAAGACTGCGATGATCGCTTCTGTATTGGCTGACGGATCGGTCGCGGCTGAATTGGAATAAGCCGTTGCCGGCGCAGAGCCCCAGTCGCACGGGTTGGGCGAACACTGCCCTTTGACAGCGATGCTGATATTGCCGCCGCTATTCGCGACAGTAAGGCTTTCAAGTTCGCCGGCGTTTTTATTCCATGCGCCGAGCCACTCGCTGAGCGGCGCGCCGGCATGGGCGGATGTGATGGTGAAAAGCGCTGCGGCGCCCGCAGCTAATGCTTGCTTGATCATGGTGTTCTCCCCCTGTTGATCGCCGTCCAATATACGCTGCAAGACCAGCGTGCATTGTGCGGATGATTACAGGTTGAGCGTTAATCATGACGCAACTTGGGCGCCTGTGGGGTCATTTCCCGGCACGATGAGGCACAGAGCCAAATAAAACAGGGCGGCCCGAAGACCGCCCTGTTCCATCTTGGCTGCATGCCGCGTCTTAATCGCGCGGTTGCAGGGACACGAGTTTATTCAGCAAGGCGTTCAGGCCTTCGCCTGAGCTTGCATGAACGTCGATGCGGCCGACACGTTCGGTCACCCGTTCCAGCGCTTCCAGTTCTTTCAACCGGAGCAGCGTCGGATTGTCTTCCATCAATCGCGCCGTGTTCAGAAGCGACCGCGTTGCAGCCGTTTCCTCGCGCCGGCGAATAAGGTTCGCCTGTGCGGTTTTTTCCGCATCGACGACCCGATTGATCATCTCGCGCATGTCGCCCGGCAAGATGACGTCTTTGACGCCAAGCTCACGGACGGCGACGCCGATGTCACCCAACTCGCGACGGACATGATTGACGATTTGCTCGTCGACCGACTCGCGGTCATTAAGCACCTCATCAAGCGTGCGCCCGCCAATCGCTTCACGCACGGCGAACTGAACCAGCCGGTAGACATGGTTCGAGTAGTCGGGCGTAGACAGCGCGGCTTTCTGTGCATCCGTCACTTGAACGAACGACGTCAGCGTAACCCGCAGCGAGATCTTGTCCTTGGTCAGGATCTCCTGCGCCGTGACTTCGAGCGGTTGCGGGCGCATATCGAGCGTCTTGGTCGTTACGGTCCGTCCGATCTGCCAGTAGCCATAGCGGCCGGACGTCAGCGTATCGACCAGCTCGCGGTCGAAGAACACGAGGCCAGCTTCCGCTTCGCCAACGGTCAGCGTCGCGATCGGCGCGTTCGCGCGGTCACCCGGCGCAACGGCTTTTTCGTATGCGACGAGTTCTGCTTTCGTCAGACGCGGATTGTCGAGCGCGTTGACGCGAACGACTTTCACGTCCTGCAGGACTTTCCAGACATAGCTCGTCTGTCCCGGGCGAACGATGTAGCTTGCCCGGCCGTCGACGATGACGACCGCAACTTCGCCTTCCGCGACGCGCACAGTCTCGAAATAGCGTTCCGCAAACTCCGGATGGCGCTTTTCGATGATCTCCGCCCATTGCGATGCGAATACGCCCTGCGCGTTGCAACGCTCCAGGCTCAATCGTCCAAACACATCCCAATAGATATGCCGGCCCGGATCGAGCACATTAAGTAAGCGGCCATCCTTCACGAGGAGGCCGCGTTGGTTCTCAGCGATTACGAAAATTTTCAACATCGCTTCGCCTCCTCTTTCCGCCTGATGGTCAACCCCGCGTATTCATTGCGGATGATCAGACGGTTCGTCGGGCGAACCGGGGCCTTAAGGCCCTATTTCAATAGAAAAAAGAGCCTCGACGGCCGCGGTTGTTCACCAAGCGTGCGTCTGTTCAGTCGCGTATGTAATGCGCCAGATTTCAAGTCAGGCTCTGCAAAAATTCACCGGCCCCATGCCGATGAAAGGGTGCGCGATGTAGGCGTATCATTCTTCTGTGTAAAGAGGAAAGTCGAAATTATGTTGAGAAAAAATTTGCTGTGGCGGAAATGCACGTACTTTGCGTGTTGCGCTTCATTAAGCCGCCTTCAGCAGTTGCGGTGATGGAGTGCCAATGCGGTTGTGATGGAAAAGAGGCGGGCCGGAGAAATTCCCTGAAAACACGGCGGGCCGTGGCTTGAGGCGAGGACGGCAAGCATTCTTCGCCATCTGCAAAATCCGGAAATCGCCGGATCTGCAAGACGGCGCGTCCTGCTCTTGGTCTCCGCCGGTATCCGCCTTGGCGCGGGCCGGCTATCAGGCGCTCTATCGGGGACGCGTCCGGCAGCAGCCTTCTGCATCTCCTTCGAGCTGAAAATCCCCGGCCTTCCCCGTCAAAAGTACGGTTAAACCGTGGTGTCTGGAGCGGGAATTGAACCCGCGACAGCTAGCGTTACAGGCTAGTGCTCTACCCAACTGAGCTATCCAATTGAGGCTTCTATGAAGGATTCGAACCTTCAACCCTTCGGTTAAACGCCGAATGCTCTACCTTTGAGCTAATAGACCTTTGGCCAATCTCCATCGTGGAACACGAAATCGGCAAAGCCGCCCGCGCCCGCGGGGCGGAAAAACCCCAACGAAACGATGAAAACCGGCGGCGGCTTATAGGCGGGTTTTGAAAAAAGTCCACCGCAGGCAGATCAATTTCCTCAAAATCATTTCCCGGCACGGTCGAAATTCAACGAGAATCCGCTTTCCTTTCCATCTTCAACAAGCACCACATCAGCCTGGAGCGTGTCGTCGGAAGGCATCCAGTAGCGAATTGTTTTGACGGTTTCAGATGGTGGGTCGGCTGTGAACGTCACATCATTTGCGCTCGCCGCAGTCAGCAACAACGTCACTGGCCCGTCTTTCTCCCAAGTAGAGAAATCCGCATTGTAATGTTTGAAGCGCATGACGAGGCCAGCTTCTTCTTCGCTCACAACAATATATTCGAGGACGCGTAGCTCGCCCTTCGATACGCCTCTGGCCATGCCTGTCATGACGCCGCCTTCCGCCGCGCGCCATGTCTCTTCAAATTTGAAATCATCGCCGCCACGCCAATGACCTTCAAGAAAAGCCATATCCGCGAAGCTATGTTTCGGCGGCTCAGCGGAGGCGTGGGAAAGAACGGCGCCGGCGGCAAGCGCTGCAACCGTCAGCAATGTGCAAAAACGTCGATACAGCATGAAAGCCTCCACCGGTTTGACGAAACTCAGCATGTCACATATCCCCTGACGTTTCACGCCTCCCAAAAGAAACAGCTGAGATGAAAAAAAATATCGTACTGGCCACATGCCGCGAGCAGCAAGACTATCAGGCCAGTGACGCAGTTTTTGCGCATGCGCTGGAAGCATTGGGCTATGCGGCGCGCCCGGCGCCCTGGAATGGCGATCAGGCTGCGTTCAACGGCGCCGGCGCCGTCATCATTCGCTCGACCTGGGACTATCATCACAGTCCGGACGGATTTGCGCGCTGGCTGGATGGTTTGGAGGGCCAGACCCAGCTGTTCAACGCGCCGGAGTTGATGCGCTGGAATATGTCGAAGCGCTATCTGTTCGAGCTTGCCGAGTGCGGCGCCCCTGTGCCTGTGATGCTGGACGCTCAGCCTGATGCAAAATCGATTGCAGCAGCGATGGATGCGCTGGGCCTCGACCGGGCAGTGATTAAACCAGCATACGGGGCGACGGGAAGCGGGCTCTCATTGGTCGCCCGCGATGACGCGCCGGGGCTGGCGGCGGCGGCGCGAAAACTTGCGGGCCCGGGTTTTGTGCAGGCGCTGATCCCGGAAATTACAACGCTTGGCGAAACGTCTCTGGTCTTTATCGCCGGCGACTTCTCCCATGCGGTGACCAAGCGGCCCAAATCAGGGGAGATTTTATGTCAGGCCGAGCATGGCGGCTCCACCGAGGCCGCGAAGGCGCCGGATTGGGCTGTCGAGGAAGCCGCCCGCATTTTGGCGATGGTTCCCGGTGAGCCGCTCTATGCGCGGGTCGACGCGGTGATCCTTGACGGCGGGATTGAGCTTATGGAAGTCGAACTCATTGAGCCTGAGCTGTTTTTCACCTATGCCCCGGAAGGGGCCGACCGGCTCGCCGCCGCCCTTCTCGAACGCCTTTAAGAAACGCCAGCAGAAACGAAGTTACGCATCATGGTCGCCATTACTCTTCCCGACGGTTCCGTTCGCCAGTTTGACGGCGCCGTGACGGGAACCGATATCGCCGAGAATATTTCAAAATCGCTCGCCAAAAAGGCGCTGGCAGTGAAGGTTGACGGTGTTGTCAGCGATTTGTTTGGCGTGATTGATCGCGATGCTAAGGTTGAGATCATTACCCGCGATCACGACGATGCGCTGGATATCATCCGCCATGACGCCGCGCATTTGCTGGCGCAGGCAGTGCAGGAATTGTTTCCGGGAACGCAAGTGACGATAGGTCCGAACATAGAGGACGGATTCTTTTACGATTTCGCCCGCGATGAGCCCTTCTCCAGCGACGACCTTGCGAGCATCGAAAAACGCATGTCGCAAATCGTCGATCAGGACCGGCCGACCCGCAAGGAAGTCTGGGATCGCAACGAGGCGATCGCGCATTTCAAAGAAATCGGCGAGCATTACAAAGCCGAGATCATCGCCGACCTGCCGGAAGGCGAAGACATCAAGGTCTATTTTCACGGCGACTGGCATGATTTGTGTCGCGGGCCGCATCTGCCATCAACGCGTCACATTGGAAAAGCCTTCAAGCTGATGAAGCTCGCTGGTGCCTATTGGCGTGGCGATCATCGTAACGCCGTGCTGCAACGGATTTACGGAACTGCCTGGACGAATGAAAAAGACCTGAAGGATTACCTCCACCGCATTGAAGAAGCGGAAAAGCGCGACCACCGCAAGCTTGGCAAAGAGATGGATTTGTTCCACTTCCAGCAGGAAGCGCAAGGTTCTGTTTTCTGGCACGCGAAGGGCTTCCTTATCTGGCGCCAGTTGGAGAGCTATATTCGGCGCCAACTCGATGCCGATGGGTATCAAGAGGTGAAGTCGCCGCAGCTGCTGGATTCAAAATTGTGGGAGATGTCCGGCCACTGGGGCAAGTTTCGCGAAAACATGTTTGTGGTGCCGGACGAAATTCCATCTACAGAAGATGATGGGCCGGTGCTGTCAGGTGAAGCTGACCTGATGGCGCTAAAGCCGATGAATTGCCCGGCGCATATTCAGATTTTCAAGCAGGGCATCAAATCTTATCGCGATCTGCCTATCCGCATGGCGGAGTTTGGCTGCTGTCACCGCAACGAAGCGCATGGCGCGCTGCATGGGTTGTTGCGCGTTCGTCAGATGACGCAGGATGATGCGCATATTTTCTGCCGCGAAGATCAGATTACCGAAGAGACGGGCCGCTTCCTCGCTCTGTTCTCACGCGTCTATGAAGACATGGGAATGACGAATATCGCCTACAAGCTGGCGACAAGGCCAGAACAGCGCGCTGGCGATGACGCAACCTGGGACCGCGCCGAGAAAGCGCTGGCGGATGCGCTGACCGCTGCGGGTCTGAAGTTCGACTACGCCGAAGGCGAGGGCGCGTTCTATGGACCAAAGCTGGAGTTCCATTTGACCGACGCCATCGGCCGCACCTGGCAGGCGGGCACGTTCCAGCTCGACTATGTGTTGCCCGAACGGCTCGATGCGACTTATGTGGATGAGAGCGGCGCGCGCAAACGTCCCGTCATGCTGCATCGCGCGGTGTTCGGCACGTTTGAACGGTTTATAGGCTTGCTGATCGAGCATTATGCAGGGCGTTTGCCGCTCTGGCTGGCGCCGGTGCAAATCGTGGTGACGACGATTACCTCGGCGGCAGACGATTATGCGCGAGAAGCGGCGGATGCGTTTCGTGCGGCGGGATTGCGGGTTGATCTCGATGTGCGCAGCGAAAAGATCAACTACAAAGTGCGCGAACACAGTCACGCAAAAGTCCCTGTGATCGCTGTCGTTGGCGCAAAGGAGGCGGAGGAAAAGGCTGTGTCGCTGCGCCGCCTTGGTTCAAACGATCAGGAGACGATGTCGTTAAAAGACGCCGTCCAGACGCTCTCCGGTGAAGCGCTGGCGCCTGATCAAAAACGCGCCTAGCGTTCTCACATGGGCGCGCATTGGCGGGATCAACGAGACAAGATGAGCCGGCGCTGGTTTTACGCGCTGTTCTTCCTGCTGCCTTTAACCGTGGTGTTTGGTCATCGCGGCTTGGCGCCGTGGCTCTTGCTGGCAAGCCTTCCGGCATTCGCCCGCGGCGCCTTTTGGCAATCGGCTTTCGGTAAACTGTTTGACAATCCATCACTTGGCGATCCGAAGTTCGCCAGTTTCGCGTCGCTATTGTTTTTGTGCGTGTGGATTTTTCTGTCCGGATTCTGGTCGCCGAAGCACCAATATACTTTGTTGTTTTATGTTCTTGGTCCTGCACTGGTCGGCGCAAGCATCATCTGGTTCTCGCTTAGTCTCACCCGTGAATGGGCGTGGCGCCTAGGGCAGGCTTTTTTGTGGGCGCTGGTGGCGGGTATGGCGATCTTATCCTTTGAAGGCGTGAGCGAAGGCTTTCTGCGCGCGCATTTGCCGCCCGGGGGCGCATCTGATGACCGTATCCGAGACATTATTGCGCTCGGACGCGGCGTTACTGCGCTGGCGCCTGCATTGTTTCCCGCCGCTGCCATCGCCGTGCGGCAATGGTCGCGCAAGGCGGCGTTATTCGTGCTGGCGATGGGCGCGGTCGCGGCGATCTCAAACGATGTGCTCGCGAATGTTGTCGCCATTGGCGCGGGGTTGGCGGCGGCTGCGCTGGCGTTGGGCGCGCAGCGCATCACGTTGCAACTGGCGGGCTGGGGCGCGATTGCGATGCTGGTTCTTGCGCCGTTCGTTGCGGCGCTGATTCCTGTTGACGCGATCTTTGCGCATGTGGCGCAAAACGCTTCGCCCGAAACAGCGACAGCCATGTCGTCTTCCCTGCACCGCCTGGCGATCTGGAAAGCCGCTGCGCGAGAGGCGTTCTCATGTCTGCCATTCGGCTGCGGCGCCGATTATGCGCGAATATGGAATGCAACAGCCCAGACAGTGATGGTGCCTGGCGAACCGGCAGCACTCTCGGTAATCCCCAATCACCCGCATAATGTATTCCTGCAGATCTGGCTTGAGCTCGGCCTTCCAGGCGTGGCGGCGCTGGCGGCTTTCGTTTGGTTCGGACTGGCCGCACTTTTGCGCGCGAGGCTGTCAAAGGCGGTTGGCGCGGCGGCGGCGGGTGCGTTTGTGGCGATCCTCGTTTCGATTATGGTTGAAGGCAGCCTGTGGCAGGTCTGGCGGCTTGCCGCCATGGCGCTGGCGGCGAGCGGCGTGGCGCTCGCGCATATGTTGGAAAAGCGTTAGGCCATAAGGAGTGATGATTGTGCCGGCGGACGAACACAATGCAAGCGCGCCCGCAGATTCGGCATCTGACGTCGCCGCAATCGTGGTCAGTTATTTTACCGGCCCCGTGCTCGCCCGGTCAGTGGCGGCCCTGCGCGCCCAGCCCGACATTTCTGAAATCATCTTAATCGACAATGGCAACTTCCCTGGCGATGTTGACGCCGCTGCTGCGGGTGAGGGCGCCGCGCTGCGCATCTTATCAGGACAGGGCAATGTCGGTTTCGCCGCAGGCTGCAATCTTGGCGCGGCGGCGGCGGCGTCCGAATATTTGCTGATCATCAATCCGGACGCGGTCATGCCTGAAGGCGGCGTGGCGCAGATGATTGCGGACGGCGGCGAACTGAACCGTCCCTGGCTTATGGGCGCGAAACTGGTCGGCCCTGACGGCGTTGAACAGCAAGGTTCGCGACGCCGCGTGTTGACGCCGTGGACCGCCTTTGTTGAGGCGACAAGTCTTTATAAGCTCGCGCCAAATCACCCTTACTTTCGGCGGTTTAATCTTCACACAGACAAGTCCCCGGATGAAGTGATCGACGTGCCGACTTTATCCGGCGCGGTGATGTTCCTCCCGCGCGAGGACTATTTATCCGTTGGCGGCATGGATGAGCGTTACTTTCTCCATGTGGAGGATGTTGATTTTTGTTTGCGGTTCGCTAAGGCAGGCGGGCGCGTCTGGTTCAATCCGCTGGTGTCCGTGACGCACTATAAGAGTTCCAGCCGCGCCAATCCGGTGAAGATCGAGGCGCGTAAAACTGCTGGAATCATCCGCTATTTCCACACGCATTTCTCGGACTCCTATCCGAAACCCTTTTTGTGGCTGGTAGATGGGGCTCTGTGGGCCCTGTTTGGCATTCTGTTTGTGAAACGCGCCATTTTGAAAGGGCTGCGACTTTTGGGCTTTAGCATTCGCACTGGGGGGCGAGGGCTGGAGCGCGCGCGCGCGCTGGCGCGCCGCCAGTCGGAACGCTAATTACCATCCGGCCCAAAGTAATCAGAGACTTCATAAAGCCTGTACCGGCGCTGCTGGCCCTTTCCGGGTGTTGCATCCACAACAGCAACGGGAATGATAGTGTGAAACCGGTAATCAATGTGCCGCGCATCATCGCGGGTCGTGACGAACAGGTTTCGCTTCATGCGCGCTGCATCAAAACCGCGAAACGCTTCAAAGTGATTGTCGATGGAGGCGTTCGGATCAATCGCCGCGATTTCAATGTCGCTGCCTCGCTGATGATACAACATTTCCCCCATCAAATAGCGGTCATCGATTAACACGGCGTCATAGCCGGACGCATCAGACAGGATTTCGCCGGTCTGGGTTTTCCAGCCGCGCAAATCTTTTACGGCGCGAGCCAGACCAACATTGTCAATCAGGGTCGGCGCCAAGACGCCGCAAGTGAAACCGATAAAGACCAGCGCATGAAATCCAGCGCTGATTTTGACCCACATCGCTTTACCAGATTGCAACAGCATTCCTGTGACCAACAGGCTTGCCGCCGGATAGGCCGCCGCCGCCCAATTGGCGTGCGCGCGGGAAAGAAATGCCTGCGCCGCAACGATGATCAGCGGAGTTAATGAAAAGATCAGGAGCAGCAAGCTTTTCTCATTGAGTTTCCAGTTTTGCTTGTTCGCAACAATCCAGATCAGTGCGCCAAAGGGGATCACCCCAAAAACAGCGAGCTGTCCGCCGAGAAATTCAAGCAGGCTAAGCGGTTTGATCAGATCTTCGCTCCAATGAGCGTTCGCCGCCGTATGCGACAGAGTCTGGAAGTCATGATTTGCGTTCCAGACTATGTTTGGTGCAAAGATCAGCAGGGCAATCAAAACAGTCAGCAGCAATGGCGGGCGTAAGAGCTTCTCCCGCAAGGGCTTGATGAACAGACACAACGCCATGGCCACAGGAAAATAAATCATGGCGTATTTAGACATCATGCCAAGACCGATCATTGAACCAAGGCCTGCAAAGTCAGCCAAAGAGGCGCTCGGCGCATCGATGATGCGAACCAGAAAGTAGAGCGCTGCTGACCAGAAAAACAAAAGCGGCGCGTCTGTCGCCATGATGAAAGACGAAAGAATGACGCCGGGCATCAGCAGCCACGAAAGGCCGGTCCACAAGGCGATACGGTCGTCAAACAGGCGCTTGGCCGTGACGTATAAAAACGCCGCAGCGCCGAAATGAAATAATGGTGCTGAAAGTCGCGCCGCCCATTCAGCGTTTCCAAACAGCGCGGTGGTCAACCCGATCGCCCATGCGATCAAGGGCGGTTTTGAAAAATATCCAAAATCGAGAGCGCGCGACCAGTACCAATATTGCGTCTCGTCAGGACCGAGGCCAAGCGGCGTAAACATTAAGGTCAGCACGCGCAACGCAATGAGTGCGACGGCAATGACCCAGAAATTCCGCCAGAGCGGCGCCTGCGCCCGAATATGCGTTGTTACTGTGCTCATGGCTCTCCGGGGATCATTGCACCGCAAGGACGTAGATCGTCAGTGTCACGTCCTTGCCGTTGGAATAATTCAGCCCGTCAATCACAGCAAGCGATGTAACGGCGGTTCCATTGAGGGCTGTAAGGAATGCATCTGATTCACGAGTATCGATGATTGCGCTGCTGGCGGCGCCATTCATCAGTTGGCGCGCAGCGTCGGCGCCGCTGGTGAGCGCCGTTTTTGTGCCCAGCAGGAAGACTGCTGAAGGCTCTGAATATCCAGCTAGCGCGGCGGGCGCCAAATTATCATGCAGCGGGTGACGATCAGCGATCTCGAGTGCGGTGGACAGGCGCGGTGAAACCGCAAGCTGCGACAGGCCCGGCAAAACGGCTGTCATCAAAACCCACGCATAAAGCGCGGCGAGGATCGACGCGGCGATCCCGCCCTCAAAAGCGCGCCCGCGCCAGAATAAGACTGCGATCAATAGAGACGCGGCGCCAGTAATGCCCGCAGCGGTAAAGCAAAGGGCCGATTGCGGCGCGCCGCTGAAATAAATCGGCGGCAAGGCGATCAGGATGGCTGCGATGACGCCAACGCCACCGTAAATCGCGGCGCCAAGCTTTTGCGGCCAACGCGACGTGAGAGAAATTGTGGCTACATGCGCCGCCATGATCGCCAGCGCCGGATAGAGCGGCATCACATAATGCGGCAGCTTTGTCGCCGCGATCTCGAAGACGATCCATGCCGGTATCAGCCAGCTGAGAAGAAAGCGCGCTCGCCAATCGGCGCGGTTTTTCCAAAATTGCCGCAGGCCTGGAATGATCAAAGCCGCTGCTGGCCAGAATAACAGCCACAACAAGAGAGTGTGATAGCCCGGCGGGCCGACATGGCCTTCTTGCGCATCCCCGACCTTGCCAAGCATGTCGCCGCCAATGGCGTCGTTGAAAAACCGCCCATCCGTTGCGTGAAAAATTGCATAGGCCCAAGGCCCGACAATCAGCATCAAGATGATCATTCCCGATAACAGTCGCATAGCGGGAATCCAGGACCAGCGCGGACGTGCGCTAGCGAGTCCTGCTCCGGTGAGGAGCGATACCAGCGGCGCAATTGGTCCCTTCACCAGCGCGCCCGCGCCTTGCGCCGTCCAAAAGAGCGTAGGCCACACCCACCCGGATTTTTGATTGGTCTGCACGCGCGCGTAGATCTCAAGGAATGCCCATTGGGCCAGACAAATCAGCGCGAGCAGCACGCCGTCAGTTTTGGCGATGGTGCCTTCGGCGGCGACGACCGGCGCACTGGCCAGCAGCAGGCCAGCGAGAAGTCCTGTCCGCGCGTCATAAAGTCTTGCGCCTATCAGAAAAGTAAACATCGCCGCCAGCACCACTCCGATCATCGAGGGGATGCGGTAAGCCCAGATCTCGCGGGCGCTGACATCGGACAGGGTGGTGACGCTGGCCGCCTGAAGCCAATAGATTCCTGCCGGTTTCTTGTTGCGCTCGCGATCTTGAAACCGGATCGAGATGTAATCGCCGGTCTCCAGCATCTGCGTGGTTGCCTGTGCGAAGCGGGCTTCATCACGGTCCAGCGGGGGCAGCGACCATAAGCCCGCAAACGCCGTTGCAGCCGCGAAAACCGCGACGGCAATCAGTGCGAGCGTGTGTGTCCGGTTGGAATCCGGTTTCGTTTGACCCCTCATGGCCGGAACTCTAGTGCCAACCGTGGGGCTTGTCTTGTCTGCAATCGCTATAAGGTGACCCGCCTCTGCGGATCAGCTAAGAGCCTTGACGATGATGGAACACGATCTCGATCAGGATAAGAAAATGCAAGAAGCAGCGGACGCAAGACCGGTGCTGAGCGTCGTGGCGCCCATGCATAACGAGGCGGGCGGCGCTGGTGTGCTGGTCGACGAGATGGCGGCGGCGCTGTCCGGCATTGAACATGAAATCATTATCGTCGATGACGCCTCTACCGATGAAACTGTGGCTGTGCTGCGCGAGGCGCGCCGCCGTCATCCGCAACTGAGAATTCTCCGCCATGAGCGCAATGCGGGTCAGAGCCGCGCCTTGCGCACTGGCGTCATGTCCGCGCGGGCGCCGTTGATCGCCATGCTGGACGGTGACGGTCAGAACAACCCGGCGGACGTTCCCGCACTCTATAAACAGGTTCAGGAGAACCCGTCGCTCGCCATGGTCGCCGGCGAACGGCGCAGCCGGCAGGATGTCGCCGCCAAAAAGATCGCATCTCGCGCAGCGAACGCCATTCGGCAATGGCTGCTCAAGGATGGCGCCGCCGACACCGGCTGCGGGTTAAAGTTGTTCCGGCGCGACGCATTTCTTGCGCTCCCCTATTTCGACCACATGCACCGCTATCTTCCGGCGCTGATGGCGCGCGAGGGACTGGCTGTCGCCTTTGTCCCGGTCTCCCACAGGTCTCGCGCTCATGGCCGTTCAAAATACACCAATATCGAGCGCGCGCTGGTCGCGATTCGCGATCTGATGGGGGTCTTGTGGCTCAACGCCAGGGCGAGAAAGCCCGGAAAAATCAGCGAGGACGCCTGATAGGCTGGTCGAATGCGCCGGAATTCGGTTTTGGCGGGTGGCGCAGGCCGTGTTAAGCTAGCCTTGAGTTGGGGCCGCCGGACGTTCGCGTCGCGGGGGGCGGCGGATGAGGAAGGATCACAGAGCCATGTATCAAATGTTTCCCTTGCTGGGGATCAGCTTAGTTATCTATGCAGTTTTGACGTTGACCGGGGCGGTCGGCGGCGACATTGCGACATGCAATGTGCTCGCGGATCCTTGCTGGTATCAAATAGAGCTTGTGCCGCTGCCGATGGTGTCCGGCGATACCTGGAGCGTCACTTGGGGCGACTTGTTTCTGCTCTTGAGCATGGGTTTATTATTCGTCGAGCTTTTGCGCGCCACGAAAACTGGTTCTGAATCGATTATGAACCACGCCTTGTCCGTGGTCGTGTTTGTTGTTGCACTGCTCTTGTTCATCATCGTTAGAGGATTCGGCAATTCCGTGTTCTTCTTGTTCATGACGATGACGTTCCTCGACTTCATGGCCGGATTTATCGTCACCACTGTGACGGCGCGCCGCGACCTTTCCGTCGGCGGCGGAGTCTCTGGTTAGCTGGTGTCACGCCTTTCGCGGGACTGATTTAAAAATAAATATCGAGTGCTTGCGGCCCATTTTGGGACACAAGACTCATTGTCTGCGCGTATGCAGTCCGCGCCTGCCAACAAGTCTCATTGCGGCGCGAGAATGACACAAACTCAAGCGCGGCGCGGGGTTTGAAGACCGGCGTCAGCTTCGGCGCGGGCCTCATTTCAGATTTTGCAATCGCCGGAGGGTTAATAAACGGTTTCATGTCCCGATCAGGGCAAGAACTGCGCCAGCGAATTTGCGCTTAGCCCTTTGTTTCGCGGCTTACGCTTCAAATTTTATTTACGGCTTTGCGTCTACTGTCCCACGGTAAAAGTGTGAGTGGGTTAAATGGCAGAAAACGCTAAGGCGTTCCCTTTGAAACAGACGCCGAATGAGGCGGGCGAGAGCATGAGCGCGCAAACGCGCCCGGCGCCGCAGTCAGTCTCCGCCAAGAGCGGACATGAGGCTGGCGAGGTTGCGGATCGCGGTCTGCAGACCATGTTCGAGTTTGACCCGTCGACAGGCTCGCTCAAATGGTCTGACGAAGACGCTGCCGCAAGAATTTTCGGCGTCGCGCGCGATCAGATTGCAGCCACCGCATCAAGCTTGTCCGCCTGTATCGAAGGCGTAGAAGACGAAGCGCGCATCGCCGCCTTTTCTGGTGGGCGCCCGAGTTATGCTTGCGAATATCAGCTAAAGCGCACAGATGGCGACAGTCATTGGGTTGAAGAACGCGGTGGCTGGATCGGCGCAGGCGCAGGCCGCCGCCTGATCAGCGTGATCCGCTCCATCGAAAGCCGCAAACGCCGCGACGAACAACTCTCCTGGTTGGCGGTCAATGACGAGCTGACGGGCCATCTCAATCGTTCGCATCTGCGCAAGGCGCTGTCGGATCGCATCGCAGAACTCATCGAAAACAAGAACACTGGCGCCTATCTGATGGTCGGCATCGACGATCTTGGCGCTGTGAATGCGGATTTCGGATTTGAAGCTGCAGACAGGGTTATTGCTGAAGTCGCCTCTCGCCTCGCCGCCGAGCTTGGGCCGCAAGATCGCATCGGCCGGGTCGCCGGCACAAAGTTCGGCATCATCATCGCCGATAGCGATGCTGACCACATGCGTCAGATCTGCGTGCGGCTTTTGAACGTTGTGCGCGAAAGCGTGATTGAAACAAAAGGGGGCGTCATCGCTGCTTCCGTCTGTCTCGGCGCCGTCAGCCTGCCGGATCAGGCGGATAGCTCAAACGCCGCCATGACCCGCGCAGAAGCCGCGCTGGACGCCGCCAAGCGCGTCGGCAAATCGAGCTGGTCGGCATTCACGGACAAAACCGACGTTGTCTCCATGCGCCGCCGCAACACGCATATGTCGGACGTCATTCTGACAGCGCTCAACGAACGGCGCGTGCGCCTCGCCTTCCAACCGATTGTCAGCGATCTCGATGAAGCGCCAAAAAAATACGAATGCCTTATCCGGATGCGCGGCGATGACGGTCAGAATATCCCGGCGCCGGAGTTTATTCCCGCGGCGGAGCGTCTCGGGCTGGTGCATTTGCTTGACCGCCGCGTCCTTGAAATGGCGCTCAATACGCTGGCGATCCGCCCGAATATTCATCTCAATGTGAATATCTCCATGGAGACATTGAAGGACTTCGTTTGGGCTGAAGGCTATATCGCATTGCTGCGCGCCAATCAGGAACTGACCAAGCGTATCACGGTTGAGCTCACGGAAACGCAGATCATCGATTCAATCGACGCGACGATTGAGTTTGTTTCTGAGATCAAGCGCCTTGGCTGCTCCTTCGGCATTGATGATTTCGGCGCCGGCTACACTTCGTTCCGGAATCTCAAGGCGATGGATATCGACATCTTGAAGATTGACGGTTCGTTCGTCACTGGTGTTTCCGCGTCGCGCGAAAACCAGCTTTTTGTCAGGACGCTGCTCGACCTGGCCCGGAATTTTGGCATGCAGACAGTCGCCGAATGGGTCGACAATGAAGCGGACGCCATGCTCCTAAAGGGGCTCGGCGTCGACTTCCTGCAAGGCTTTTTGATTGGCAAGCCGGAAACAAATCCGGACTGGCTGCCGGACGGCGCGCCCAACGATGCGCCGCAGCGGACTGACCGCCACTAAGCCGCCTTCGATTTTACTCGCCCTCGAGCTTATCCAGCTTGCGCTGCAATGCGGCGACTTGTGACTTCAACGCATTGATATCCGTGTCGTCATCGGAATCCGTTTTTGGTGTGGCGCTTGCCCGTTGCGGCGCATAGGCAGGGCCGCCAAGCGGTGAAAACATTTTCATCGCCTGTTCGTAAAGCTCCATATTTTTGCGGACGCTGTCTTCAAACATCGTGAAGCCCGGCGCGCCGCCAAAGGCATCCCGCATCCGTCCGCGCATTTCATCCTGATTACGCGAAAACGCGTCCATGCTCATTTCAAGATAGGACGGCACAAATGATTGCAGGCTATCGCCGTAAAACTGGATGAGCTGGCGCAGGAACTGAATCGGCAACAGATTCTGACCCTTGCTCTCTTCTTCAAAGATGATCTGGGTCAACACAGAATGCGTAATGTCTTCGCCGGATTTTGCATCATAGACGACGAAATCTTCGCCTGCTTTGACCATCTCAGCGAGAAAATCGAGCGTCACATAGGAAGACGTCGATGTATTGTAGAGGCGCCGGTTTGCGTATTTTTTGATGACGACCGCTTCGCCTTCGCCCTTTGAGCGTGCCTTGGATTTTTCTGTCATATATGTGCCCTCCCGTCGCCTTCGGCGCCGCAGAAGAGGCGTGGCGCCGCGGCGCAGTGATTTTGTGCGCTTGCTAAACCTGCTATAGCATGAAAATAAGGTTTGCATACGCGTTAACCATAAGTTTTCGTGACGGTAAGTCATTGAGATTGTTTATCCTTCGCGCCCAAAAGAAGCCCGAGCCCTAGGCTTTGGCGGCGATTTGAGCGCTTAACATTAGTCAGGAGGCTCACATGAGTGGGGCGGTAATCGTTTCGGCGGCGCGAACAGGCGTCGGGTCTTTCGGTGGCGGATTGAGCACGGTTCCGGCCGTAAAGCTCGGGGAAACCGTGATCGCGGAGGCGATGGCGCGAGCCGGGTTGTCGGGTGGCGATATCGACGAGACCGTCATGGGGCATGTGCTTTCTGCGGGTCAGGGCCAGAACACGGCTCGTCAGGCGTCCATCGGCGCAGGGATCGCACAGGAAAAGCCGGCCATGACAATCAATCAGGTTTGCGGATCGGGTCTTCGGGCTGTCGCTTTAGCGGCGCAGGCGGTGCAATTGGGCGACGCAAAAATCGTGGCGGCCGGCGGACATGAGAATATGTCGCTTGCTCCGCATACGGCGCATTTACGTGAAGGCGTGAAAATGGGCCCGAAAAGTTTCACCGACACAATGATTACGGATGGTCTTTGGGACGTCTTTAACGACTACCACATGGGCATGACCGCAGAAAATCTCGCCGAAAAATATCAGATCACGCGCGAAGAGCAAGACGCCTTTGCGGTGGCGAGCCAGAACAAGGCGGAAGCGGCAAAGAAAGCCGGAAAATTTAAAGACGAAATTGTTGGCGTCACCATCAAAACGCGCAAGGGCGATATTGTGTTCGATACGGACGAATATATTCGCGACGGCGCGACCATCGACGGCGTGTCGGGGCTAAAACCTGCGTTTAAACGTGACGGCGGCAGCGTAACGGCGGCAAACGCATCGGGGATCAATGACGGCGCTGCAGCATTGATCGTCATGTCGGAAAAAGAAGCGGATAAACGCGGCCTGACGCCGCTCGCGCGCATCGCTTCATGGGCGCATTGCGGCGTTGATCCGTCAATTATGGGTATCGGACCGGCTCCCGCTTCGCGCATCGCGCTTGAAAAAGCCGGTTGGACGCTGGATGATCTTGATCTGATCGAAGCCAACGAAGCCTTTGCGGCGCAGGCGCTCGCGGTCGGCAAGGAGCTCGGTTGGGACGCCTCGAAGGTAAACGTCAATGGCGGCGCCATCGCCATCGGCCACCCCATCGGCGCTTCCGGCGCGCGCATCCTGACGACGTTGCTCTATGAGCTCAACCGCTCGGGCAAGTCGAAAGGCCTAGCGACGCTTTGCATCGGCGGCGGCATGGGCGTTGCGCTTTGCGTCGAACGCTAAGGCCAACGCGAAGGAACGGGTGAGAATAAAAAAACAATACAGGGAGAAACGATATGGCGAGGACAGCAATTGTAACTGGCGGCACGCGCGGCATCGGCCGTGAAATAACGCTGGCGCTTAAAAACAAAGGCGTTACGGTCGCGGCGACCTATGCTGGCAATGACGAAGCGGCGGCGGCTTTCAAAGCTGAGACTGGCGTCAATGTTTTCAAATGGGATGTTGGCGACTACGAAAGTTGCAAAGCCGGCGTTGCAGAAATTGAATCCGCTCAAGGTCCGACAGACATCCTCGTCAACAATGCAGGCATTACTCGTGACGGCATGTTTCACAAAATGACGCCCGGCCAGTGGGCGGAGGTGATGCGCGCCGATCTCGATAGCGTCTTCAACATGACCCATCAGGTGTTTCCGGGCATGCGCGAGCGCGGCTTTGGGCGCATCGTCAACATCTCCTCAATCAACGGCCAAAAAGGACAGATGGGACAGACCAACTATTCCGCCGCCAAGGCGGGCATGATCGGCTTCACCCGGGCGCTGGCGCAGGAGGGCGCCTTCAAAGGCGTCACCGTTAATGCGGTTGCACCGGGCTATATCGCGACGGAAATGGTCGCGGCCATGAGCGAGGATGTGCTGAAGAAAATCACAGCGCAAATTCCTGTCGGCCGGCTTGGAACGGCGGGTGAAATTGGCAATTGCGTCGCTTTCCTGGCGGATGAAAACGCGGGATTCATCACGGGCGCCGTTCTTACCGCCAATGGCGGCCAGTATATCGCGGCTTAAGCCAAATCCGGGCTAAGATATTGAAGTTTAACAGGGCTTCGGGCCGAAATTTAGCGCCGAAGCCCTTTTTTCACCAAATTCAGCACCTAAGGTAAGCCCATGATTGCTTGTGTCAGGAGCCTTGGTTGACCGGGTTTTGCGTCCGACGGATTAGTACGATTACGCTTTGCGCCGCTCTTGCGGGCGTGTTGGCGCATGCGCCGGCATTCGCCGGGCAAAACCAGTCCGGTCCTGTCGCCGCTGATCAAGCGCCGCCGCCGATCAAACTTGCTCAGCAAGCGGACAATCCATTCTCGGCGCTGGTTGGCAAACGCCGCGAACGGGTCAGCGAGTATAGTCCGGCGCGGGCGGTGGAACGCTATGTGCTGACTAGCGATGATAGGGTGTTTCTGTTTGAAGAACGCGGCGCCAATGCGAGGGTGCGTTTTCTGTGCTCTCCCGAAGACACGCGCTTTGATTGCACCATCGACGGCGTTGGCGGCTCGCCGGAAATTCATTTGCTGAGTGCAACGCGCGCGCCGCGCGGTGACGTCATTTATAAAACTGCAGAAGGCGAGACCTTGTTGCGCATCGCTGCTTATGGCGGCGCAACCGTGTTCTGGCCTGGCGAGACGCATGGGATCGCGGCGTCAAAATCCTTTGGCGATGATCGCCCATTGTCACTCGTCTTTGAAGATTATGAATCCGCCCGCCGCCGGGCGCAGTCAGCGTCGGTGCATGTGGGCGCGCTTATCGGGTCGCCGATCTTTTTTGATGTCGGGGCCGGACGCCGGGCTGCCGGCGCCAATGCCGCCGTTTTGTGTGATGCTGTGCTGACGGCTGCAAAAGGGATCGCCAGCGTGGCCGACGATCCGATTGGCGCGCGCGCGGTTGCCGATCGCATCAAGCGCGTTGCGTTCCTGCCGGGCGCTGCGCCGGAAGTGGGTCTCAACGGCTCCATTCTCGAGATCGTCTATGTCCCGAATCAGGATGCGAATGGCCGCCCATCGTCGACCGCCGTGGCGAATTTTCTCGAAGAAACACTCTAAAATCCCGCAAAATTTGGGCGGCGGTTAGGAATTGAACAGTATTCGGTCTTAAAACAGCCGCATTGAGAGGCGAGATTTCTTTAATGGCGAATGCTTCAGGCATATCCGGATTTTCCGCAGCGAGGGCGCTTTCCGCGCTGATGCTGACATCGCTTCTGGCGGGCGCTGCGGCGCCGGCTGCGGCGCAGTCCCTGCGGGAGTCGCGGGCGCAACAGTCGGAAGAGCGCGCCTTGGAACGTGAAGCGGCTTTCACGCAATCAGTTTGCGGCTCGAATATCGACGTGATGATCGATTGGCGCACGGCGGCGGATTGGCCCGACGGCGCAAGCATCGCCGCCTCTTGCGACGGCGCGCTTTCCGCTTTGGAAGCGGCGTGCCGAAAAGGCAAGGCGCCGCGAGTTACGCGTTTTGTTTGCGCCGGCGACGGATCCGGCGCCAGCCTTCGCGGCGGCACGTTGCGCTATGGAGCCAGCCCCGGAGACAATGGGTACGCTGAAACGCGGTCGGTGCTCGAGTAGTGCAAATTTCCGGGCGTTTTCTATGCGGCGATTTTTTCGAGAATGCCAACACGCACACCGTCAAATACATATTGCGTCGATAAAGCCATTAACAACATGCCGAGAATGCGCGTGATGGCGTTCATCCCCGTGCGGCCTAACGCGTCGCCAATACGGCTTGCAAACGCCATCATAATTACAGCGATAATCAGCACGATGATCATGGCGGCGATGGTCGCAATCTTGTCCAGCGTGGTGATGCCCGGTCCCATGAGCAACATGATGGTGGCGATGGCGCCGGGCCCGGCCAGCATCGGCATGGCGAGCGGAAAGAAAGCAATGTTGTCGCGGGCTGAGGCTTTCGGTCCTGGCGTTTTCGCCTGGGTCTCACTGTCAGGATCAAAGAACATCCGGAAGCCCATAATGAACAGGATAATGCCCATGGCGGCCCGGAACGCTTCCAGCGTCACGCCGAGATGGTGCAACGTGGTGTTGCCGATAAACCCGAACAACAAAAGCGTGCCGGCGGCGTAGATCGACGCCATGAAGGCGATGCGCAGTCGCTCGCGCGGCGCATCGCCTTTGGTCAGCGAGGCGAAGATCGGTGTGACCAATATCGGATCGATCACGATAAAAAGCGTGACGAACGCAGCGGTGAAAGCGGGCAGGATTGTTTGCAGCATGATTTAAGTCCTCGCTGCGCCTTCTGCTCCCGCACGCAGAACGGCGCAAGGCGGCGACGCAAAAAAGCGGCCCTGTTGAGCCGCCTTTCTGGATTGCTTCCGGTCAAGGAAAAGAGTCGGCCCTAAAAGGGTAGAAAGCCCCACATTGCGAGCCAAATAGCAAATGCAATGCCGGCCGCACCGGTCAGGAGCAGGCCGAGTAAGACGCCCACGGGCAAGGCCACGCGCATTCTGGCGCGCAAGGTCGTCCACAACAGGAACGCGCCCAAAGGACCGGCCAGCAGCCCCGCAATGGCGAACCACATCGTCCAGCCCGGAAGACCGACCAGCAGCAGGAGCGGGTTTTCCTGCGCTGTCATTGCGATGCCGGCGCCGATGCCGCCAATCGAGGCGGCGCCCGCCAGCGATGTGGCCCAGGCGATCAGGCGCGCGCCGCTCGTAGAGTGACCGCCTGAACGATTGATGACGCGTGCGACGGGCGCAATGGTGAAGATTATCGCGCCGAACAAAAACACGATTGCCGGCAATCCGACCCAGAGGGCCGGGACCAGTAGTTTTTTCTTGTCGCTATCAGCTGCAAGAGCGCCAATGTTTGCAATGGCGCTGGTCTCAAAGAACGGCCCGGCAAAATCCGGCGCTTCCATGCTTTCCGGGCATGTCATGTCGAGCTCGCCATTGGGGTCGTCATAAAATTTCGTCAAGAATTCTCCTGCGCATTCGACCGAGCGGGTTGGGCCGTGGCCGGCAAAGGCGAATTCGACATAAGTCCCGTTGGAAAAGCCGGGCAGGATGGTTTTCGCCAGCGGCGGCGGCGTGATCGGATCCATGGCGCCTTCAACAATCAGCGTCCGGATGTCTGTTTCAACTGCGAGGTAGTCCTCGGCCGGTCGTGCGATCGCGCCATAACGGCGGCAAATCTGCGCCTGCTCGTCCGCCAGCGCCGGATCGCCAAAAATCATCGAGAGAACGGGATGATCCAAGCCATCTTCCTCGAATGATTTCTTTATGCCGGGGTGCCAGCCATCATTGCAGGCGATGGCGTCATACATGCCCTGGCTGATATCGACGGCTGGGCTGCCGCCGGCGGTGATGATGCGCAACGCGTCGTAATTCTTCTCTTCGACCATGCGGGTTAGCGCCGCGATAAAAGCCGGCATTGCGGGGTAGTTTTTTTGTTCGTAGAATAATGAGAATGGCGCCGCGCCAATCAGGTCATGATAAATATAGGCTTTGCCTGACGGGAAAAGTTCTTCATCGATAGCGTCGATTTCAATCGGCGCGGCCGCCACGGCCTTGATGGCGTTTTTGTAATTGGCGATCAGATCGGGAAAGTTACCAGCGCAAGCTTTATCCGCTTTGCATGCATCTTCGATCATTGTCAGCACACGATCATAATAGCGCGCAATGTGATGAAAGGTTACATCTTGTTGTAGCGGGACGATGGCGTCGATGACCGCAGCGCGAATGCCTTCGGGGTCTTCTTTCAGATAGGCCTGACCCAAAATAGAGCCATATGAAATGCCCCAGACGTTCCATTGCTCATAGCCGAGCGCCTGACGCAGCGCCTTCACGTCACGAGCGTTTTCAACCGACGAGTAGCCGGACAGGTCGACCCGCGCGGCTTTCGCCTTGGCAAAACATGATTCCATCGCCTCCAAAGGCGCGCGCTGATAGTCTTCCCATACAGGCGTGTTCGCTACGGAAGGGTCAAACAGCGAATAGTCAGGGCAGTAATCTCCAGACCAGCCAATCCCGCGTTGTTCGAGAATGAAGAGATCGCGCGTGTTGCGCACGCCGTGATCTTTAAGGCGCGCAACATACCCTTGCGCCTTTACGCCCGGACCGCCGGTCAGGTAAATGATCGGGTCTTCGCGCTTTGACCATTCGCCGTCTTCTTCCTCGTTCCAGTCATCAGGTTTTTTCGCGTGGATTTTGGTGAACGCAATCTCGATCATCCGTGAACGGGACTTCTCGCGATTTTCCGGCACTTCAAGCCGGCCGCAAGAAATTTCGCCGGGCGTGTACTCAACCGCGCCCTTGAACGGACAGACAACCGTGCGCACAGCAAATGAATCACGCGCGAAGTAATCGACGCTTTCTGCGACTGGTTCTACGTCAGCAATTTCTTCAGCAGGCAGGGCGGGTTGATCTGCAACGTTTTCCTGCGCCGATGCAGCGGCGGGAAAGAAAATTGAGAACAGGAAAGTAAAAACCATCGCCGCGCGGATCGCGCGAATTTGCGTCGTCATGAATTAGCCCCACCGATTGCCCCGGCGGAGCTTATCAAAAACAAGAGCCTGCGCAATTGATGCGCAAAAATTCCCGCATAGCTTGTATATTGCAGCGCAAACAAAAAGGGCGGCTCCTGCGAGCCGCCCTTTCGTTTACGCTCCTAAACGGTTGGTTGGACGGACTAGAAGTCCATGCCGCCCATGCCGCCCATTCCGCCCATGCCGCCGGGCATACCGCCGCCGGCACCAGCGCTATCTTTTTTTGGCGCTTCGGCAATCATCGCTTCCGTCGTAATCAGAAGGCCGGCGACTGAAGCTGCATCCTGCAGCGCATGACGGACAACTTTGGCCGGATCGACGATGCCGGCTTTGATCAGATCGATATATTCGTCAGTCTGCGCATTGAAGCCGAAATGCGGATCATTTTGCTCAAGCAGTTTTCCGACCACGATGGAGCCTTCGCCGCCAGCGTTCTTAACGATCTGACGGATCGGCGCCTGCAATGCGCGACGGATAATGTTAACGCCGGCAGTCTGGTCAGGGTTCACGCCCTGAAGACCGTCGAGAGCCTTTGACGCGTACAGCAGAGCCGCACCGCCGCCCGGAACGATGCCTTCTTCGACAGCCGCGCGGGTTGCGTTGAGCGCGTCATCGACGCGGTCTTTGCGTTCTTTCACTTCCATTTCGGTGACGCCGCCGACCTTGATGACAGCAACGCCGCCAGCGAGTTTCGCCAGACGCTCTTGCAGTTTTTCACGGTCGTAATCGGACGTCGTGTCGTCGATCTGTTTGCGGATCTGTGCGGTGCGGCCTTCAATGTCGGCCTTCGCGCCAGCGCCGTCGACGATGGTTGTGTCGTCTTTGTTGATCGACACTTTCTTGGCGGTGCCGAGCATGTCGAGCGTGACATTTTCGAGCTTGATGCCGAGATCTTCGGAGATGACCTGACCGCCGGTCAGGATCGCGATATCTTCGAGCATCGCTTTGCGGCGATCGCCGAAGCCCGGCGCTTTCACAGCAGCGATTTTGAGGCCGCCGCGCAGTTTGTTCACGACGAGGGTCGCAAGCGCTTCGCCTTCAACGTCTTCTGCGATGATCAGCAGCGGACGCGAGGACTGAACCACCGCTTCCAGAAGCGGCAGCAGCGACTGAAGGTTGCCGAGTTTTTTCTCGTGCAGAAGAATGTAAGGATCTTCCAGTTCGGCGATCATCTTCTCAGCATTGGTGATGAAGTAAGGCGACAGGTAGCCGCGATCGAACTGCATGCCTTCGACAACATCGAGCTCGGTCTCGGCAGTTTTGGCTTCTTCAACGGTGATGACGCCTTCATTGCCGACTTTTTCCATCGCTTTTGCGATCATTTCGCCGATTTCTTTTTCGCCATTCGCGGAAATCGTGCCGACCTGAGCGATTTCAGAAGAGGAGGCGATTTTCGTTGCACGCGCCTTGATGTCTTCAACAACTTTCGACACGGCGAGTTCGATGCCGCGCTTCAGATCCATCGGGTTCATGCCAGCGGCGACGGATTTGGCGCCTTCCTTGACGATTGCTTGCGCGAGCACGGTGGCGGTGGTGGTGCCGTCGCCGGCTTCGTCGTTGGTTTTCGACGCGACTTCGCGGACCATCTGCGCGCCCATGTTTTCGAACTTGTCTTCAAGCTCGATTTCTTTGGCGACAGTGACGCCGTCTTTCGTTGTGCGCGGGGCGCCGAACGATTTTTCGATGACGACATTACGGCCTTTCGGGCCGAGCGTGACCTTCACCGCATTGGCGAGGATATCAACGCCGCGCAGCATTTTCTCGCGCGCTTCGACGTCGAACTTGACTTCCTTGGCAGCCATTGATGCTTCTCCTTAAATTAGTGAAATTGAATTAGTCGATGATCCCGAGGATGTCTGACTCCTTCATAATCAGGAGCTCCTCCCCGTCGATCTTCACTTCCGAACCCGACCATTTGCCGAACAGAATTCTGTCGCCGGCTTTAACGTCGAGCGGGATGATTTCGTTGTCGTCGCCGCGCGCGCCAGAGCCGCATGCGACCACTTCGCCCTGCTGGGGCTTTTCCTTGGCGGTGTCAGGAATGATAATTCCGCCAGCGGTTTTCTGGTCTTCTTCAATGCGGCGGACCAGCACGCGATCATGGAGAGGCCGAAAAGCCATAGTGTGTATCTCCCTTGGCTGAGATTTCTAATTAAAAACAACCGGTTAAACTAAAAACAGGCTGCTCGAAGCGGCCCGTTGGCACTCACTTCAACGGAGTGCTAGCGGTGACTTAGGCAGCGCGGCCCGGACCGTCAAGGGGGTGTTGGTTCAGGGTTTGAGGGGAATCTGGCGGAAGCTTACCAAACTTTAAAATGGACCGTTGTGCATCGCGCCATTTTCGCCGCAATTACCTGTTTTTTAATAGCGGGGCGCGCGCAATCAGCTCATTTTGCGTGTGTAAAATTGATTGTCTGTTGAGGTGGGCGGCGTAAGCCGTTGCTCAGCGGACAGGTCAACGTCCGCTATCGCAATGCCTGAAAGGAATTATAGACATGCGTAAAGCACTCATTCTCCTGTCCGTCGCAATTTTTGCAGTTGGATGCACCACCAATCCCTATACAGGCGAGAAGCGCGCAAGCCGGGCCGTAACCTCTGGCGCAGGCGGCGCGGCAGCGGGCGCGGCAGCGGGCGCCGTTGTTGGCGCGATCGCCGGGAATGCCGGAAAAGGCGCGCTGATTGGCGCGGGCGTTGGCGCCGCAGCTGGCGTCGGCATCGGTGTCTATCAAGATCGCCAGCAAGCGAAACTGCGCGAACAGCTCGCCAGCACAGGCGTTTCCGTGACGCGTCAGGGCGACAACATCATCCTCAACATGCCGTCAGACATCACCTTTGCGGTGAACCAGTCGGACATCAATTCAGGGTTTTACAGCACGCTGAATTCCGTGGCGCTGGTGCTGAAGGAATACAAGAAAACCTCGATCAGCGTTTACGGACACGCCGACTCGACAGGCTCTGACTCTTACAATCAGGCTCTGTCCGAACGCCGCGCGCTGTCCGTGTCAAACTATCTCGCGTCGCAAGGCGTCGCGCCAGCACGGCTTAATTCATACGGCTATGGCGAAACTCATCCGATCGCGGACAATGCAACGGAGGCCGGTCGCGCCGCAAACCGCCGTGTTGAGATTGTCATCGACCCCATCGACAGCCAGTTCAACAGCTAAGCCTTCAAACGATTTTCTACCGATACAAACCCGCCGGGCGCGCCCGGCGGGTTTTTTTGCGTCATTTTGGGACAGACCGGCCCGCGCTGTTCTTAAGCGCTTTTTTAGAGAGTTTTCCTAAAATCTACTCGAGTTAGTCGCATGAGGGGAGGGCGGCTTGAAGCAGAATGTTCCGCGGGGCCCAAAAATGAATTTTCGCCAAAAGAGTTCGCGTTACTGCGCCATGGTGCTTTTTGCCGCCGGGCTTGCCGGCGCGCTATTGGTGATGGCGACGGTATCGGCGGGCTTTCGGCCAGACTTTGAGATATGGCTTGCCGCGGCATTGGTGGTATCGATCATTTTGCATGCGCGCGCCGGCTTCGCGCTTTCCCGCGCGCAACAGGAAATCGAGCTCCTGCAGGGGCTGGTTTCAAGATTTCGCCCCTCGCCTGCAAAGGCGCCGCCATCCCTCAAACTGGAGCCGGTCGCTAATGTCAACAAAGAAGATGCAAGCGCATTAGAATGTGTGAAGGACGCTATCGAGAACGACCGGATCGATCTTTACCTGCAGCCGATTGTCAGCCTGCCGCAGCGCAAGCAGCGTTACTTTGAAGCCTTCTCAAGACTGCGCCGCGCTGATGGCAGCGTGCTCAATCCGGTTGACTATATTAATGCGGCCGAGCGCGCGAACCGGATTGGCGTTATCGACAACATGATCCTGCTGCGGGCCGTGCAGGCCTTGCGTCAGCTTGGCCCTGAATGCGTACAATACCGGATTTTCTGCAACATTTCGCCAGCAACCATTTTTGACGTCGATTTCTTCACCCGGTTTACAGACTATCTCGACGCCAACGAAGATCTTGCGCAACGGCTGGTATTCGAATTCACCTATCCCGCCGTCGAGATGATGCATGAACGGGTCAAGAAAAACATGCGTGCGGTCGCCGATCGCGGGTTCGCTTTTTCAGTTGACCATATTCGCCGGTTTGATCTGAACTGGTCGGCGTTGCGCGAGCAGAATTTTCGCTATGTGAAGGCGTCCGGCGCCTTGTTGTTGAGCGAAACCTGTAAAGGCGACATCGGCCATGCCCGCATCAAGGCATTCAAGAAAGCGCTGATTGAAAACGAAATCGACCTGATCGTTGAAAAGGTCGAGTATGAAACGCAAATGCCTGAAATTTTGAGTCTGGGCATAGATTACGGACAGGGCGCTTTGTTTGGCCCGCCACGCCGTGCAGACACATATCTTCGACCCGCCGCTCTAAAAGAAACGCCGGCGTTCGCCGTCGCCTCGTAGGATTGCGCTCGCATGCCACATGATACGACATGGACATTTAACGGCGTCGAATGGCGCTATTACGGTCACGTTACGCCAATCGAAACGCGGGGAACCTGCCAAGCCTGCTACGCCGATCCACGCTCGGATTATATGACCTATCAGCTGATCGATTTGCGCGACATTACGCGGCTCGATTTTCCGCTTTTCGATCAGGAGCTTTCTGCTGCTTTTGACAGCTCCGCCAGCGCCTCAATCCCGTCGGTGCGCGTGGCTTTTATCGCCCCCGATAATCGATTTGATCCGGCGCTGGAGATTTATATGGAGCTGATCAACCGGACGAGCTGGGAGGCGCGAACATTTCTGGATGCGGACGCCGCGCGCGCCTGGTGCGAACGCAGGGATGGGTCACAATCGGGAGTCGCAGCGCTGCGCGCTTGACCGCTGAACCCATCGGCCTTATCGGCCTTGAACCTGTGAAGTCTATTCCGGTCATCAACTCGATTGAAGCGCTTGCGGCGCGATACGACGCGCTTCTCTGCGATGCGTGGGGCGTCATCCATGACGGTGTGACGTTATTTCCGGGCGTTTCCGGGGCGTTGACGCGGTTTCGCGAAACGCGCGGACCGGTGGTGATTCTCACAAATGCGCCAAGGCCCTCATTCGTCATCCCGCCGCAGCTGGATCGCATTGGCCTGCCGCGTAGCGCCTATGACTGCGTGGTGACATCCGGCGACGCGACCCGCGCAGCGATTGAGGCGCGCTTGCCGTCTCCTGCTTACAAGCTGGGCCCGTCTAAGGATGACCCGCTATTTGATGGCATGGCGATCGAGTTTGTTCCGCTGGAAGAGGCCGGTTTTATTATCTGCACCGGCATGGAAGATGATCGGCATGAAACGCCGGATGCGTATCGCGATTTTTTAACCCGCGCGGCGAAGCGCAAGCTGCCCATGGTCTGCGCCAATCCGGATATCGTCGTGAATTGGGGCGGGCGGATGATCTGGTGCGCCGGCGCGCTCGCGGAAATTTATGAATCGCTTGGCGGCGGCGTCACCTATGGCGGAAAACCGCATGCGCCAATTTATGATCTTGCCCTGACGCGTATAGAAGAAATACGCGGGCCGACGGACCGCAAGCGCATTCTCGCTGTTGGCGACGGTCTGCGCACAGATATTCTTGGCGCAAACACTCAGAATATTGACGTGTTGATGATTGCCGGCGATGGCGGCGTGCATGAAGGCGGCCGTGACGCCGCTGCGGTGGCCGCGCAAATGGAAAAGGCGGGCGTTTACGCCATCGCCGCCGCCGAGGCGCTGCAATGGTAGGCACGCAAAAAATTATCGCCGCTTTGGGAAACTTTGATGGCGTCCATCTCGGACACCAGCATTTGCTGCATCAGGCGGCGGATTTTGCCAAGACCAACGATGCGGCGCTGGGCGTGGTGTTGTTTGACCCGCATCCGCGGCGTTTTTTCCGTCCCGATGATCCGCCGTTTCTGCTGACTTTGCCGCGCGAGCGCGACGCTTTATTGCGGGCGAATGGCGCGCAGAAAATATATGCGCTGACCTTTGACAAGGCGTTTGCCGGATTGAGCCCGGAAGAGTTCGTGCAAGGCGTGTTGAAAGACCGGCTTGACCTTGCCGGCATTGTTACAGGCGCGGATTTCCGCTTTGGCAAGGGGAGAGCGGGCGACGGCGCTGCGCTCCTTTCGCTGGGTGAAGCGGCGGGGATGAAAATCAAGCTTGTCAATGTGCTGTCTGAAAATCCGCAGGCGGATAAATTCGGCTCCAGCGCGGTGCGTGAAGCTTTGCGCGATGGCGCCGTTGAGCGCGCGGCGGCGATGTTGGGCCGGCCATGGTCGGTGACGGGCGCTGTTGTCGAAGGTCAAAAGGTCGGGCGGACCATCGGTTTTCCCACCGCGAATATGACTCTTGGCGAGCTGATTGAGCCGCGTCACGGCGTTTATGCGACGCGCGCGCGCGTCGATGGAGAAACCTGCAACGCCGTTTCCAATTTTGGCCGCCGCCCAACCGTTGGCTCCGATGCGCCGCTGCTGGAAACGCATCTGTTCGACTTTGGCGGCGATCTTTACAGGCGCGAGATCGAAATCGAGTTCGTTGCTTTCCTGCGCGATGAACAGAAATTCGATGGGCTCGACGCGTTGAAAGCGCAGATATCCAAAGATTGCGAACGAGCCGAGGCGCTGCTACGCAACGGCTAAGGAGAAGCACTAATGCGCACGCTTATTCCGCCGCCGCTGCATGGATTGCTCGTCGGGCTCTTGATGTGGCTCGTTAATCGCTATTTTCCTTTTTCGGAGCTCGCTTTCCCAGGGCGGACGCCTCTTGCAATTGTCTTCATCGTCTTGGGTGGACTGATTGAGGTCGCCGCCCTTGCAACCTTCGTCAAACGGAAGACAACGATAAATCCGGTGGTCCCATCGAACGCCAGTGTTCTGGTCACTGACGGACTCTTTCAGTTCAGTCGGAATCCCATGTATCTGGCGCTGCTGCTTGTGCTGATCGGTTGGGCGCTATGGCTTGGCAGCCCCGTAAATGCGGCTTTGCTTGTTGGCTTTATCTGGTTTCTCACCGAGTTTCAGATCAAGCCGGAAGAGGATGCTTTGCGGGAGAAATTTGGCGAAAATTATACTCAGTATTGCCGAGAAACCCGCCGATGGATCTAGGATTTTCCCGTCCTCACGCCTCATTCTCGACACATTGGCCGACAAAATAGCAGCATAGATCAGTCCCGCGCGCCTTTGCGCCGGGTTTTCGGAGGCGTTATGGCCCGTAAGATTTTGCTTTCCGTCGCCGCTGCGGCGCTTGTCGTCAGCGCAGGTTCATCCGCTTTCGCCAGGCCACATCACGGGCATGGACATGGACATCATCGCCATCACGGACATGGTGGCGGCGGTAAGGGCGCAGCAATCGCACTCGGCGTCATTGGCGGCGTCATCATTTTGAACGAGCTTGCTGAAAGCCGCGCGCGTGATCGCGCCTATGAGGAACGATATGCGCGCGCTCGCGCCTATGACGACCGCTATTACGACGATCGCTACGAAGACGACGCCTATTACGGCGATGATGCTTATGATGACGATTATGGCGACTATGATGATGAGGCGTATGACGATGATAGCGGCCTTGCGGGCGGCGCGCCTGTAGGCCGGGCGCCCGCCTACGGCACGCCGGACACCTCATATGATCGCGCGCCGCAGCCCATTTCGGCTGGCGCCGCCTATCAGACTTGTCTGACCCATGCCCGCCGGGCGCTCAGTGAGCGCGGCTTTGTGGTTGTGGCGCCCTATCGCCCGGACACGGTTCAAGATCGCGGCGGCGCGCTGCTGATGACCGCGACCGTCACCGCCCAGCGTGGCGGCGAGCGCTGGTCGCGCGCCATGTCGTGCGAGGCGAGCGAATCGCGGGTTTACCGGCTGGAGCTGATTTAGGCCGTTTCCGTAGATTTCAGGAATTAGAGCGGGCCCCGCCAAGGGCGCGCTTTTTTGTTGCGCTTTTTCCGGTGACTTATGCCGTGACGGGCGCAGCGCGCCCTGTTATCTAGTCAGCCATGAAGCAGACCATCCTCATTAGAGCGGCGCGCCGCGCGCTAGAGATATGCTCGGCCGGGCGCGCCTGAGAGCCTTTCAAGGCTTGACAAAGGCGCCCGGGACCGGGCCTTGCTGCAACTTCAATTGACCAGATTTATAGAAGAGAGATGACGATGCCAGATGCATCGAAGGACGCGACCTCAACCGGGCGCGATTACAAAGACACGCTGTTCCTGCCCGCCACCGATTTTCCCATGCGCGCGGGGCTGCCCAAGGCTGAGCCGGAATGGCTGAAGCGCTGGGCCGGGATGGGCATGTACGCCCGCCTGCGCGAGAACGCCAAGGGCGCTGAGAAATTCATTCTCCATGACGGCCCTCCCTACGCCAACGGCCATATCCATATGGGCACGGCGCTGACCAAGGTGTTGAAAGATCTCATCGTCCGCTCAAAACAGATGGCCGGTTACGACGCCAATTTCGTGCCGGGCTGGGACTGTCACGGGCTGCCCATCGAATGGCAGGTGGAAAAGGAATTCGCCGAAAAGGGCCGCAAGAAGCGCGACGTGCCAACCACGGAATTCCGCAAGGCCTGCCGCGACTATGCGCAGAAATGGCTCGACATCCAGCGCGAGGAATTCAAGCGTCTTGGCGGCGAGGGAGACTGGGATAATCCGTATACGACCATGGCGTTTGCTTCCGAAGCGAAGATCGCCGGCGAGCTGTTGAAATTCGCCGAACTCGGCCTGCTCTATCGCGGTTCGAAGCCGGTGATGTGGTCGCCGGTCGAACAGACCGCGCTCGCCGAAGC
>BQJG01000013.1 GCA_021604585.1 Hyphococcus sp. | reverse complement strand
ATTATCATGCAGCTCATGTCTGCGGTCATTCCGTCGCTGGAAAAGGTCAAAAAAGAAGGCGAACAGGGCCGCCGCCAAATCAACCAATATACCCGTTATCTGACCGTATTCCTTGCCACCATGCAGGGCTATTTCATTGCGGTCAGCCTGCAGAGCCAGGCGGGTACGGTGATTGCGCCAGGTCCATTCTTCCTGATCACCACGACGGTGACGCTGGTGGGCGGGGTTATGTTCCTGCTCTGGCTGGGCGAACAGATTACGGCGCGCGGCGTCGGCAATGGCGTTTCACTGATCATCTTCGCGGGTATCGTTGCGGAGATGCCAAGAGTCGTCGCGTCTTTGCTTGATCAGGGCCGCGCCGGCAGCGGCATTGGCGGCGGCGCCATCCTCGTCATCGCTGCGCTCGCCCTCGGGCTCGTTGCATTCGTCGTCTTTATAGAGCGTTCGCAGCGCCGCATTCTTGTTCAATATCCGCGCCGTCAGGTCGGTCAGCGCATGACGCAAGGCGAGAAATCTCACCTGCCGTTAAAGCTCAACGTCTCTGGCGTGATTCCGCCAATTTTCGCATCGTCTCTGCTTCTGCTCCCTGCGACGGCTGCTGGCGCCATCGGCGAGGGATCTCCGCAATGGCTGCAGGATTTGATGTTCCTGTTCGGTCCGGGCCGTCCGTCTTATATCGCGCTGTATGCAGTGCTGATCATCGGTTTCACCTTCGTCTACACCTCCGTTGTGTTCAACGTTGAGGAAGTGGCCGACAATCTGAAGAAATATGGCGGCTTCGTTCAGGGCTATCGTCCGGGCGCGCGCACTGCGGAGTATCTCGATTTTGTGCTGACCCGGCTCACGGTGATCGGCGCGATGTACCTGACGGCGGTTTGTATCTTCCCGGAGATTTTGAAGTCCGCCTATGGTCAGTCGATTCCGGTCTATATTGGCGGCACGTCGCTGCTGATTGTGGTCTCAGTCACGCTGGATACGGTCGGCCAGATACAGGGCCATCTCGTTGCTCAGCAATATGAGAGCCTGATCAAGAAATCGAAGCTCCGCGGGGGCCGCCGATGATCGTCATTTTTCTTGGGCCTCCGGGCGCCGGAAAAGGCACCCAAGCGGCCTACATCGTCGAGCGTTACGGTTTGCCGCAACTCTCTACCGGCGACATGCTTCGGGCGGCCGTAAAAGCTGAAACGCCGGTGGGCCTCAAGGCGAAAGCCATTATGGACGCCGGGAACCTCGTTTCAGACGATGTTGTCGCCGCGATCGTTGAGGAGCGGATCGAGGCTGATGATTGCGTGCCAGGTTTCTTGCTGGACGGTTTTCCGCGCACGGTCCCGCAAGCTGAAATGCTGGACGCCATTCTGACCAAAAAAGGCCGCGCAGTTGATGCCGTGATCGAGCTTAAAGTGGACGAGGCGGCGCTGGTCGAGCGCCTCAGAAGCCGCATTCGCGAGACCCTGGCCAAGGGGGAAAGCCTGCGCCCGGACGACAATGAAGAGACTTTCGCGACTCGCCTTGGCGTCTATCGCGACCAGACGGCGCCCTTGATCCCTCACTATGAGGGGCAGGGCAAATTACGCGTTGTGGACGGCATGAAATCGGTCGAGGCCGTTTCAGCCGAAATTGACGCAGTTTTGGACCCGATTCAGGGCTGATTTAGCCCCGAATAACGGTTGACGGCGGGCAGCGCGCGGCTATATCTACGCGCTCTCCGTCAGAAGGAGTACCGCCCGCCCGGCAGGGGTCCGCCCCTATGTGCCGTCGCGGGTCTTGTTGCTTGAAAACAGGCGGCGTTTTGAGTGCGTAAGAGGCGGGTCCGAATGGACCTTTAAAATGGTTGGCCCGGCCAATGGAAAAGGGGCGAGATGCAAGAGAAGGAATCTACCTGTGGCTCGTATTGCAGGCGTCAATATCCCGACCAACAAACGCGTGGTGATTGCGCTGCGCTATATCCATGGCATCGGTGCGGCGAAAGCCGCTGAGATTTGCGAAAAAGTAGGCATCACGCCGGAACGTCGCGTCAATGAACTGTCCGACGCCGAAGTGTTGCGGATTCGCGAAACCATCGACAGCGATTACATGGTCGAAGGCGATCTGCGCCGTGAAGTTGCCGTGAACATTAAGCGCCTTATGGATCAGAGCTGCTACCGCGGTCTTCGTCACCGGCGCGGTCTGCCGGTTCGCGGCCAGCGCACTCATACAAACGCCCGCACGCGCAAAGGCCCCGCCAAAGCAATCGCCGGCAAGAAGAAATAAGGATTAACGAAAATGGCGAAGCAAGCAGCTGCAGCGCGCGTCAAACGCCGCGAACGCAAAAACATCTCAACAGGCGTCGTTCACGTGAACGCCTCGTTCAACAACACCATGATCACGGTCAGCGACGAACAGGGCAATGCAATTTCCTGGTCATCCGCCGGCGGTATGGGCTTTAAGGGCTCGCGCAAATCGACTCCTTACGCCGCACAGCTTGCTGCTGAGGACGCTGCGAAAAAGGCGATGGATCACGGCATGCAGACCGTTAGCGTTCAAGTGCGCGGTCCGGGCACTGGCCGCGAGAGCGCCTTGCGCGCGCTGCAGTCGGCTGGCCTTACCGTCACCGTTATTCATGACGTCACGCCGATACCGCATAATGGCTGCCGTCCTCGCAAACGCCGCCGCGTTTAATCACGATACAGAATAGATAGAGAGCAATCCGAACCCATGGATACATCACATATTCTCGAAAAGAATTGGCTTGAGCTGATCCGTCCGGCGAAACTTGAAGTCGCGACCGGCGCTGATGCGTCGCGCAAAGCGACCATCGTGGCGCAGCCGCTTGAGCGCGGTTTCGGCCTCACGCTTGGCAACTCGATCCGCCGCATTCTGATGTCGTCGCTGCAAGGCGCCGCTGTCACCTCGATCCAGATCGACGGTGTTGTGCACGAATTCTCGTCCATTCCGGGCGTGCGCGAAGACGTCACTGACATCGTTCTCAACATCAAGCAGCTTGCGCTGCGCATGCATGCGGACGGCCCGAAGCGTCTGGTGCTGAAAAAGTCGACACCGGGCGTTGTGACCGCTGGCGACATTGAAGAAACGTCCGCAGTTGAAATCCTCAACAAGGACCATGTGATCTGTCACCTCGATCAGGGCGCGAATTTGCGCATTGAGATGACGGTCAACACCGGCAAGGGCTATGCGCCAGCTGAGCAGAATCGTCCGGAAGATGCGCCGATTGGCTTGATCCCGGTAGACAGCCTTTATTCGCCGGTGAACCGGGTTGCTTATCGCGTTGAGAATACCCGCGAAGGCCAGGTTCTCGACTATGACAAGCTGATCATGGACATTGAAACAGACGGCTCGCTCTCGCCTGACGATGCTGTCGCTTATGCCGCGCGCATCCTTCAGGATCAGTTGCAGGTCTTCATCAATTTCGACGAACCGACCAAAGACAAGGGCGGCGACGCTCGCGAAGAGCTTCCGTTCAATCCGGCGCTTTTGCGGAAAGTGGACGAGCTGGAGCTTTCTGTCCGTTCAGCCAACTGCCTGAAAAACGACAATATCGTTTACATTGGCGACCTCATTCAAAAAACAGAAGCGGAAATGCTCCGCACGCCGAATTTCGGCCGCAAGTCGCTGAACGAAATCAAAGAAGTTCTCGCCGGTCTTGGTCTGCATCTCGGTATGGACGTGCCCGATTGGCCACCAGAAAATATCGAAGAGCTTGCAAAGAAATTTGACGAGTAGTTTTGAAAACAAACGGGGCCAATAGGCCATAAATCTGACGAGAAGTCAGTCTAAGGAGTAAAGCCATGCGACACGGGATGGCGCTGAGAAAACTGAACCGCACCCACGAGCACCGCAAAGCGATGTTCGCAAACATGGCTTGCGCGCTCATCAAGCATGAGCAAATCACGACGACACTGCCGAAAGCTAAAGAGCTTCGTCCGATTGTCGAGAAGCTCGTGACGATGGCGAAGCATGCAGACAAGGACGCAAACCGCGCCCTGCATCTGCGCCGTCTCGCGACGGCTCGCATCCGCGATGAAGGCATGGCCAAAAAGCTGTTTGAGACGCTTGGCCCGCGCTACTCCTCGCGCGACGGCGGCTATATCCGCATCATGAAAGCGGGTTTTCGTTATGGCGATAACGCGCCGCTCGCTGTCATCGAATTTGTCGACCGTGATGAAGACGCGAAGGGTCTGGACTCTGGTCCGGTTGTGGCGTTTGACGCCGACGACGAGGAATAGGACACCCGTTCCCTCGGGATAGCGGAAAGGCGGCTTTGGCCGCCTTTTTCGTGCTTGCTATTTAGTTTTATATTATGTTAAATATTGCGGAAAAGGAGAAATATAATGTCCGATTTCAAACGTAACAGCCTGACTTCGGCCCTGTTCTACCGCGATCCTAAAGCGGCGCTCGCGTGGCTCGAAAACGCCTTTGGTTTTGAGCCAGCGATGGTCATCACCGACGCGGACGGAAACATCGGCCATGCGGAAATGGGCTACCGGGAATGCCTGATCATGGTCGGCTCGGAATGGTCAGATGACCATAAAAGCCCGCAGTCGGTCGGCGGCAAGAACACGCAGGCCGTGCATGTGCACATGGACGAAGACATCGACGCCCATTGCGAGCATGCACGCAAGGCTGGCGCTGAGATCATTCAAGAGGCCGAAACGCAGTTTTACGGCGATCGGACCTATCGCGCGCGCGATCCGGAAGGGCATATCTGGACCTTCGGCCAGACGATCAAAACATTGACGCCGGAAGAGTGGGACAAGGCGAGCGGGTTAAAGACGCAGATGTTTGAATGAAACAGGCTGCGGTTGATTCAAGTTTCGCGGCGCTGGCCGATCCGCAGCGCCGCCGCGTCGTTGAGCTTTTGAGCGAACGACCGCGCCGCGCTGGCGAGCTGTCCGCTGCTGTCAAGATTTCCGCCCCCGCTATGAGCCGGCATTTGAAAGCCTTAAAAGAAAGCGGGCTGATTGTTGAAACCCATCCGGAATTCGACGCCCGCGTGCGAATCTATGCGTTGCGGCGCGAGGGGCTTGAAGCGCTCAAAGCGTGGGTTGGTAAAACCGAGAGCATGTGGAGCAGGCAGTTGACTGCGTTCAAGGACCATATCGAGAACGATTCATCATGACGGGCGCCGGTTGCGTTATGATTGCGCTGCGGGTGAAGGCAACACCGGCGCACGCCTTCGAGGTCTTCACGAGGGATATTTCCCATTGGTGGCGGCCTGACCCGATGTTTCAGATTACGCCGCGTGGTGATGGCGCGCTCGCCTTTGAAGATAGCGAGCCACGGCGGCTCATCACGCGCCTCAAAGGCGGCAAGGTTTATGAAATCGGCAAGGTGACCGCATGGGAGCCGGGGGAGCGGTTGGCCTTCGACTGGCGTCAGGCGAGTTTCGGCCCTGATCTTGTCACGCGCGTTGACGTTGTGTTTGAACCAGCTGGTGATGAAACGCGCGTAACGGTGCGTCATTTTGGCTGGACGGCAATTCCACGCGAACATGCCGCCCGGCACGGTTTTCCGGACCATATTACGCAGCATCGAGCCGGGGAGTGGTGGCGGCATTCGCTTGGCGTGCTGGCGCTTTATCTCGCCGAGCCGTCATTGTAGACTCGCTGCGGCGCCCAATTTCCAGAGTTTAAGCGGGCGCAATACCTACATGTTGTGATTACAATCGCTGCTATAGAGGATTTTCCGATGCGAAATTGTTGCTTCGCCCTGCTCGGGGCTGTTCTCGCCACTAACGCCGCCTGTGCGCAACCCGCGCCTGACGCCGAGACATCGCCAGCCATTGAGCATGAAGATATGGCTGGCGACGCTATTGGCGCGTCTTCGCGCGCAGTGCCGCAGTCCATGGCTGAGGTGAAGCTGTCTTTCGCGCCGGTGGTTGAGCGCGCTGCGCCCGCGGTCGTGAACGTCTATACGAAGCGTGTTGTGCAGCAGAGCAGTCCCTTTGCGGGCGATCCATTCTTCGAGCGGTTTTTTGGCGGCGGCGGGCCGCGCGAACAAAATTCGCTCGGTTCCGGCGTCATTGTCAGTCCGGATGGCGTCGTCGTCACCAACAACCACGTCATTCAAGGCATGACCGAGATCAAGGTGGTGTTGAATGATCGCCGCGAGTTCAACGCGGAACTGGTCATGGCGGATTCGCAAACTGACCTTGCGGTGCTGCGCATCAATGTCGATGAGCCGCTGCCCTATCTGACATTCGCCAATTCGGATTCTATTCAAGTCGGCGATGTGGTGCTCGCCATCGGCAATCCTTTTGGCGTCGGGCAGACTGTCACGAACGGCATCATTTCGGCGCTGGCGCGAACTGCTGTTTCCGTTTCGGACTATCAGTTTTTCATTCAGACAGATGCGGCAATCAATCCGGGCAATTCCGGCGGCGCGCTGATTGATATCGATGGACGGCTCGTCGGCGTCAATACGGCCATTTATTCACGTTCGGGTGGTTCTAACGGGATTGGCTTTGCAATCCCGTCGCGCCTCGTTCAGCAGGTGATCAAGTCGGCGATATCGGGCACCGCTCTGGTGCGTCCGTGGATCGGCGCATCATCGAGCACGGTCACCGCAGATCTGGCGAAAGCGCTGAAACTCGATCGCCCTGCTGGCGCCATCATTGATGACACGTGGCCCAAAGGCCCCGCAGACAGCGCTGGCGTTGCGCCGGGCGATGTTATCATCGAAGTGGACGGCCAGCCGGTTTATGATGCTCAAACGCTGCAATATCGCATCGGCGTCAATGCAGATGGCGACACCGCTGATGTTGTTTATGTCCGTGACGGCAAGAAAAGAAATGCGAAGCTGACGCTCTCGCTGCCGCCGGAAACGCCCATGCGCGATGAACGCGCGCTTGAAGGCAACCACCCGCTAAACGGCGTTACGATTGACAATCTTTCACCGCGCTACAGCGAAGAGCTCGGGCTTGACCCATTGTCCAAAGGCGTTGTTGTTTCCAAAGTTGAACCGCGCTCATTCGCCGCGCGTCGCGGGTTGCGGCCGGGCCACAAAATTGTTTCCGTGAACGGACGGCATGTGGAGACAACTGCCGACCTTGATCGCGAGATCAATAAAGCAGGAAGAAGTTGGGAGCTTGAGGTGGACACTGGCGGGCGCATCGTGCCCTGGCGCGTGGGACGATAGCCGCAAGATGAATGACCTCTTCAACGCGGCGGGGCTTGAAAAAGACGCGCCGCGTCCGCTGGCGGACCGGCTGCGGCCGAAGACGCTCGCAGAGGTTGTCGGCCAGGATCATTTGCTGGCGAAAGGCGCGCCGTTGCGGCGGATGCTTGATGCCGGACGCTTGTCATCGGTCATCCTTTGGGGCCCGCCGGGCGTCGGCAAGACGACCATTGCCCGGCTGCTTGCTGATGACGCCAATCTTGAATTTGAGCAGATTTCCGCGATTTTTTCCGGCGTCGCGGACCTTCGCAAAGTCTTTGAGCGTGCTAAGGCTCGCCGTGCAGCGGGCAGGGGAACGCTCTTATTCGTTGACGAGATTCATCGCTTCAACAAAGCGCAGCAGGACGGATTTCTGCCGCATGTGGAGGCAGGCGTTATCACGTTGATCGGCGCCACGACGGAAAACCCTTCCTTTGAGCTTAATGCCGCTCTGCTTTCACGTGCACAGGTATTTACGCTTAATCGTCTCGACGATGATCCTTTGGAGCTGTTGCTTAAGCGGGCGGAGACGGAGGAGGGTAGAATTCTTCCGTTGACGGACGAGGCCAGGGCGGTCATGCGCAACATGGCCGATGGCGACGGCCGTTTTATGTTGAACCTTGCGGAAGAGATATTTACGGAACCCGAAGGTCGCGCCCTCATCGAACCCAAAGAACTCGGCGAAATCGTACAGCGACGCGCGCCAGTGTACGACAAGGGGCAAGAGTCGCATTATAATCTCGCCAGCGCGTTGCAAAAATCCATTCGCGGTTCCGATGTTGATGCTGCACTCTATTGGGCGGCGCGCATGCTGGCTGGCGGGGAAGATCCAAAGTTTCTTTTACGCCGGCTGGTTGTGGTCGCGTCAGAAGATATCGGCAATGCTGATCCGCAAGCCCTGCCGCTCGCGGTCGCGGCGAAAGACGCATATGAGTTTCTCGGCCAGCCGGAAGGCGAAATCGCGATTGGTCAGCTGGTCGCCTATCTCGCGACGGCGCCAAAATCGAACCGTTCTCATGTGGCTTTCAAGCAGGCGAAAGCCGCCGCCCGGGATACAGGCTCGCTGGCGCCGCCGCCGCACGCAATGAATGCGCCGACGAAATTAATGAAGTCGCTCGGCTATTCTGAAGGCTATGTCTACGATCACGACACGGAAGAAGGATTTGCCGCGCTGAATTACTTCCCGCCTGATATGGAGCGGCGCGTATTCTACAAGCCTTCGCAATTCGGCTTTGACAAGGAAATCGCCAAGCGCCTCGACTATTGGGGGCGCAAGCGGCGTGAGCGGTCTTGAGCGGCGTGCTGGGACAATTCGATAATCTGGCCTTCTCTGTTGGCAGTGTGAAAACAATCATTGCCGGTACGTGCTTCGCACTCTTGTTCACGGCGGAGCGCATCGCCGCGTCCGCGCAGCGGCCAGACGACAGGGCGCGATTGTTTCGTAATGGCGGGCTTTGGCTGATCGTTGTGATCGCCTCGCCGCTTGTTGTGGCGCCGATGACAGCTTTTGGCGCCAATCACCTGCTCTGGACGCGCCCGGAAAGTTTTAGCGCGCTAGGCTTGTTCTTCGACCTGATCGTTCTCGATCTTTGGACCTATGGTGTTCATCGCGCCCATCACCGGATTCCACTGTTTTGGCGCTTTCATAAAGTGCATCACTATGATGAGTTTTTGGATACGAGCAGCGCTTTCCGGTTTCATCTTGGGGAAGTCGCGATTTCCGCCGCGCTTCGACTCATCCCGATTGTGTTGCTCGCCGTGCCACTGATGCATGTCATCCTGTTTGAAACCCTGCTGGTTTGCGCTGCGATATTTCATCACTCAAATCTTCGGCTGCCGCCGCGATTCGAAGCCTTTATATCCGTGGTAATCGTCACGCCATCGATCCATTGGGTGCATCACCATGCGGTCACGGCCGACACCAACTCAAATTACGCCGCCATCTTCAGTTTGTGGGATCGGCTGTTTCGCTCGCGCAGCGTCACAATTCGTCAGCCGGATATGAAAATTGGCGTTGAACACATTGAAGACAAACCGCTAATGCGCTTAATCCTGAGCCCGCTGATGAGGAGCGAATGATGAACGGATCTGTCTGGCTGGCAGTCGCGGCAGGTGGCGCTTTCGGGGCCATGGCGCGGCATGGGGTGTCCAAAATAGCGCTTCATTTTCTCGGTCCCAATTTCCCGTGGGGAACGCTAGCGGCCAATGTCGCCGGTTCCTTCGCCATGGGCCTCTTGATCGTCTGGCTTTCAGCGCGCGAACCTTCGAGCACGGCTCTTCGTGCGTTCCTCACAGTTGGCTTGCTTGGCGCCTTTACGACGTTTTCGACCTTCTCACTCGATGTCGTAACGCTATACCGCGATCGTACTGTGATGATCGCAGCCGCTTACCTTTTGGCGTCAGTCATTTTATCCGTGTCCGGTTTGGTTGCCGGCCTGGCGCTGGGACGGCAACTGACATGAGCGGCGTCCAGACAAAGCAGGTTGCGTCCGATGAAGCCGGCATGCGCCTTGACCGGTGGTTTAAAGTGCATTTCCCAGATGTGCGTCACGGCGAATTGGAAAAACTCTTGCGCAAAGGCCAGATCCGTGTCGCGGGCGGGCGGGTTAAGGCCAACCGGAGGCTTGAAACGGGTGAGGACATTCGCATTCCGCCGCTATCGGACAGTCCGTCGCCAGCGCCACGCAAAATTAATCCGCATCACGCTAGCGAAATCCGAAAGATGATCCTCTTCGAGGATGACGTGTTCATGGCGTTGAACAAACCGTTTGGATTGGCGGTGCAAGGCGGCACTAATACCAAACACCACCTCGACGGAATGCTGGCGGCGCTGGAGAAAGACGGCGAGCGTCCGCGACTCGTTCACCGTCTCGACAAGGATACGGGCGGGCTGATGCTGGTCGCGAAGACTAGGTTGTCCGCCCAACGTCTCGGAGACGCCTTTAAGGTACATGACATTTCAAAGACCTATTGGGCGCTGGCCGCGGGCGTTCCGCGTCCGCGCGAGGGGACGGTCAACCTTGCCATCGCTAAGAAAATGATCCGCATTGGCGAAGGTGAGGAAGAGCGCGTGGTTCCTGCCGACGGTGAGAACGCAAAACGCGCCATCACCGACTATCAAACGCTGGACGAAGCGGGCGCCGGGGTCGCCTTTCTTGCCATGCGGCCAGTGACGGGCCGCACTCACCAATTGCGCGTGCACGCTTCCGCAATTGGCTGTCCGATCATCGGCGACGGGAAATATGGCGGGATGAATGCGCAGCTTGAAGGCGTCTCGCCAAAGCTGCATTTGTTTTGCCGTTCCATGACGTTTCCGCATCCGAAGACGGGACGTAAGATGACTTTGTCGGCGTCGTTGACCGGGCACATGCTGGAGACGTGGAAATTCTTTTCGTTCGACGAGAACGCGCAGTGTGAGTGGCCAGAGGATCTACGTTGATGACGGAGTCGGCGCAGGTCAAACGCTTTTATAAAGAGGTGACGGTTGAAGAGCGCGCCGGCCGCTTCGCGGTATTGTTGGATGGCCGGCCGGTGAAGACGCAGGGCCGAAATGTATTGCTGACGCCGACATTAAACCTTGCAGAGGTCATTGCTGACGAATGGGCGGGGCAAGTCGAGCATATTATCCGAAGCAGCATGCCAATGACGGGAATGCAGTCTGCGGCGATTGACGGCGCTGACATTTCCGATGAATGGCTTGAAGAAATTGTAAAATATCTGGGATCGGATCTCGTTTGTTATCGCGCCAAAGCCCACGAGGCGCTTGCGGAGCGACAGGCGGCGGTCTGGGATCCTTATATCAACTTTATGCGCGAGGAATTCGGCGCGCTATTGGTGACGACGTCCGGCATTGTCGCTATCTCCCAACCGGAAACCAGTCACGGCGCGGTGCGCCGGGCATTGAAAAGCGAAACGCCTGAAACACTCTTTGGCTTGCAAATCGCCACTGCGATATCCGGTTCTGCGGTGCTGGCGTTGGCTATGTGGCGGCACGCCTACAGCGCAGAAGAAGCGTTTGAAGCGTCACGCGTGGACGAGCGTTTTCAGGAAGAAAACTGGGGCACAGACGAAGAAGCAAAGACCCGCGAGGCCCAGCTGCGGGCGGATTTTCTGACTGTCGCGCAGTTTTTACTGCTGCTTGAAGGCTGATTACATATCCAGCGTTTCACCGCGATTAAGTGCGCGGAACCGCATGAGTTCATCGCCGTTCAGCACCATGTCTTTATTTGCGTCCATGGAATCGAAGTCGAGCATATATTCGCGGATGTAATCCTGTAGCGACATCGTTTCGGCAGCACCCGCCATAAATGAAAATTTTTCTTTGGCGTAAGCTTCATTTTGCATCTTTGCGACGTCAGGGTCGAGCTCTTCCAGAAAGAGATCATACTGGCGCTGTCGCGCAATTTCCTGACTGGGCGCATCGGCCTGTCGGGCCTTGTTATTGCGCCAGCTGTCGACCAGCGTTGCGAATTCAGCGGCGTTAATTTGTTGGTCGCGATTCAAATCGGCGATAACGAAATCAATCTTCGCTTCTTCAAAAGCTTCGGTGCGCGTTAGCGCTTCTCCGTCGAAAGAAGTCTTGATGCGTTCCAGCGTAGTCTTGCCCGCTTCCGTTTCACGATATGGCTGATCCCTGGAGAAAGTGACAGTGCGTTTTGTTGTTTCTACCAGTTCGCCGTCAATGGTGCGCTTCAACGTAAACGACTGTTGTAACTGCTGTGCGCTGTTGAGTGAGTCCGCCATTTCGTCCGGATTCACTTCAAATGTTCCATCCGGTTCTTCTGCGAGCGTCGCCTCGGCGCTCGCCTCTGTGGGCGCTCCGAGCGGTTCCTGTTCGACTGCAGCTTCTTGTGCATGAGCGGAAAAGGCGAGCGCGGAAAAACCGGCCAAAATAAAGCGGCTATCTAATTTGATCATCCTGAACGCCTCCTCTGCAGTCTTAGTCTATCCTAATACGCCAGATCGTAAATTGTCCGCAAATTCAAAGGCCTTTTCAGGGCAGTTCGAACATTAAATCATCTTAAGGCGGTCCAATGCCGCCGCAGAAGCCAGGATGGCTTCGCGCGCAGGGCGGAATTGGACGCCGGTTAATGCGGTCACATAAGACGAGTCGGCGATTGGCACGGAATCGAGATCCGGCGTCACGGAGGCGAGGCTTCGGTCAAATTGCGCGAGAATGCGCACCAACCAGACAGGCAGCACTCTTGACGGGATTTTCCGGGCGCGATCCGGATAGGCGTCTCGAAGAACATCGCCGACAGCTTTCAATGAGAGTGTGTCGGCGGATGCGATCAGGCGGCGTCCGCCTGTCTCCGGCGTCTCCAGAGCGCGCACATGCGCTTCAGCGACATCACGCACATCGACGATAGGAAACGATGCAGGGGGAACCGCTGGGTACGCGCCTTTGAGGAATAGCCGAACGAGATCGAGCGAAGCGCCAATATCGTCATCGAGTGGAGGACCCAGCACCAGCGATGGATTAATCGTCGTTAGGCGATGTTTAAAACCGCCGCCAATCGCCATATCCCAAGCTTCCGTCTCCGCCGCAGTCTTTGAAACGACATAAGGTGACAGCGGCGGCCAGTCGATATCCGTCCAGTCAACCTCTTTGACTTGCATAATCGGCGGGCGGTTTGCGCGATACATCATGGCCGCGATCGATGAGGTCATGATGATGCGATCTGCTTTTTGCGCGGCCTTGATTACACGCAAAGCGCCGTCCCGCGCCGCCGGGGTTAGAGCGTGGCGGTCACGCGGCTGCGAAGTCGGCAGAGGCGATGCGAGATGTAGAACGCCGTTGCATCCCTTGGCGGCCTCGTCCCAGCCTTCATCGGAAAGCAAGTCGGCGGCGACAAAGGACAGCTTGGAGACATTAGCACCGGATTCCTCAAGTGATTTCTTGACCTGAATAGCTTTATTCAGTGTCCGGATGGTGCCGCGCACCTCATAGCCGCGCTGCAACAGAAGAAGCGCCACATGTTTGGCGATGAACCCGCTTACGCCCGTGACGAGAATTTTCTCCGTCATGGTCAGCTCCTAAAAGGAATCAGTTCCGCATCGGGACTATTTCAGCATGCGGGCGGCGGCGCGTCGAGAGTAGGGCTGAAAACCTTGTGAAATGCGTTTTTCAGCGCCTCATCCGCGTCATCCATGGTCACGGGAAGGCCCAGATCTACAAGACTGGTGACGCCAAGCCCGGGCTCGCTAACGCCGCATGGTGTAATGCCGGTAAAATGCGAAAGATCCGGTTCGACGTTCAGGGCGATGCCGTGAAAGCTGACCCAACGCCTGATGCGTACGCCGATAGCGGCGATCTTGCCTTCGCGGAGGGCTTCGCCCGGTTCGGTGCGGTCGATCCATACGCCCACCCGATCGTCACGGCGTTCGCCTTTGATATTGAATGCATCGAGCGCCTCTATGATCCATTGCTCGAGACCGTAAACAAAGCACCGGATATCCTTGCCGCGCTTTTCCAGATCGAGCATGGCGTAGGCGACGCGCTGACCGGGCCCGTGATAGGTGTACTGCCCGCCGCGCGAAGTCTTGTGAACCGGAAAGCGATCCGCATTCAGAAGGTCTTGAGGTTTCGCGCCTGTGCCGCCTGTATAAAGCGGTTCATGTTCGATCAGCCAGATCAGCTCACGCGCCTCGCCCGCGCGGATGGCGGCTGCACGCGCCTCCATAAGGGCGACAGCCTCGTCATAGCCGATGCGTTGTCGGGAGACGGCCCATTCTACAGGCGCGTCGCTTCGCAAGCGTTCAAGACCGGATTGAGTGGTGGACAACGTTCTCGACAAAGCTCGGCCTTATCTATCAGCAATGGAGGGCGAAGCGTCAGGTAATGACTGAGGCTCGATAGGGCAACAAGTTAGTGCGAAACAGTGGGATACCGGCGGCGAGGCATGAGCCAACAGGCTTCAAGGCCGAATCGTCTCGATTTGGGCTTCACAGCCCGTAAGGCTTTTGCTATGCCGCGCGCCTCCCTCTTGCCGGGACGTGCGGTCGTGGCGGAATTGGTAGACGCGCAGCGTTGAGGTCGCTGTGGGGCAACCCGTGGAAGTTCGAGTCTTCTCGACCGCACCATTTTCTCAACAGGGCTCTGGATTGATCCGTATCAGCAAGGCTGAGCGGGGCCTTACGGTCGTAAGACCTCATTAACCATTAATCTGGCGCGAAGGATGCAACGGCCCCTCTATGGAGGCAGGTCGCATCGTGATTGCCATGATTTCATTCTCAATCGCCGGGGCTGCCGCGCTCGGCGATACGGTATTTATCCGTCCCGGTCAGTGCGCTGCGCAGGAGACCTATCTGCTGGCGGTGAACAGCGCCGCCATCATTCGCCGAGAAACGCCCGAAAAGGGAGTCATTGTTTATCGAGAGCAGGACCGCCACGGCTGGGCCAGCCGTCATTTGCTGCGCCGTTTCGATCTGAGCATCGAAGGCGCCGGGCTCACCATAGTTAATTCCGGAGAAATTTGCAGGAGCAGCCAATGAAAATGCTGGGCTTTATGATCGCGTTGACACTCGCGTACTGGTTGATGTCGAGCTATGCGCAGACTGTCATTGCCGGGACCGAGCCATGTTCGGCGGGGCGGGCGGCGGCGAGCGCTGAACACGATAGAACCATCGCTGAGATGAACCGGCGCACGCCGCGAGGCGAACAGGTCCAGCCGTCGATCACATTTGAAATTTCGCCAGCGGACTCCACGCTGGCAGGCGAAAAGCTTGCCAGCCTTTCGTCATCCGCCAGCAAGCAGATTTGCGGCGGGTAGCAACACTATCGTCGCTGGGAATTCAGCGGTTAAGGGTTTCCCCTGTCTCAAAAAACGCTCTAGAAGGCTCCGCGAAGTCATTATTTCCGGATCCCATGCGTCTTAGCCGATATTATTTGCCCGTCCTCAAGGAAACCCCGTCCGACGCCCAGATCGCGTCGCACCGCCTCATGTTGCGCGCCGGCATGATCCGCCAGCAGGGCGCTGGCATCTACGCCTGGCTGCCGCTTGGGTTCAGGGTTCTCAAGAAAATCGAGCAGATCGTTCGCGAGGAACAAGACCGCGCCGGCGCTGTGGAAATGCTGATGCCGACGATCCAGTCCGCCGATTTGTGGCGCGAGAGCGGCCGTTATGACGCCTATGGCAAGGAGATGCTGCGGATCACCGATCGCGCGGATCGTGAAATGCTTTTTGGGCCGACAAATGAAGAGATGATTACCGAGATTTTCCGGGCGGGCGTGCGGTCATACAAAGATCTGCCGAAAATGCTGTATCACATTCAGTGGAAGTTCCGCGATGAAATCCGTCCGCGTTTCGGCGTGATGCGCGGCCGCGAATTTCTAATGAAGGACGCATATTCGTTCGACATTGACGAAGACGCCGCGCGCAAGAGTTACTATAAAATGTTCGTTGCTTATTTGCGCACGTTCGCGCGCATGGGGCTGAAGTCGATTCCCATGCGAGCGGATACGGGCCCGATTGGCGGCGATCTCAGTCACGAATTTATCGTTTTGGCTGAAACCGGCGAGAGCGCAGTGTTTTGTGATCGCGGGCTGATCGATATGGCGGTTCCGGCCAAAGACACCGATTTCGACAGCGACCTCAAACCGGTCATCGATCAGTTTACGTCGCTTTACGCCGCGACCGAAGAAAAGCATGACGAAACTGAGTTCACCGCAAAGGTTGCGGTAAGCGACCGTATTTCAGCGCGGGGCATTGAAGTCGGGCATATTTTCTTTTTTGGCGAGAAATATTCAAAACCCATGCGCGCGGTTGTCGCCGGTCCCGATGGCGCGGAAATTCCTGTGCAGATGGGTTCTTACGGTGTTGGCGTTTCGCGTCTCGTTGGCGCGATTATCGAGGCCTGTCACGACAAAGCGGGCTGCAAATGGCCGATGGCGATTGCGCCCTTCCATGTGGGCCTGATTAATCTGCGCGCTGGCGACGAAGCCTGCGATGCGGCTTGTGAGAAAATCTACGCTGCGCTCGAAGCGGCTGGCGTCGATGTACTCTATGATGAGACGGCGGCGCGGCCCGGTGAAAAGTTCGCGCGCATGGACCTTGTTGGCGCACCTTACCAGATCACGATAGGTCCGCGCGGACTGGAAAGCGGCGAGGCGGAAGTCAAACGCCGCGAGGATGGCGAGAAATCTTCTGTCGCTTTTGCTGAAGTTGCGGCGATGATTGCCGATAGAGTCAAAGCAGCGCTGGAATACGCGTAATAATACCGACAGCGCCGCGAAGGCGGTGACGCAACCATGGCGAGGAAAATGACCGCTGCTGCAAACAAGACGTTGCCGTTTTCCTATTTTGAATGGATGGTCGCGCGCCGTTATTTAGGGGCGACGCGATCCGGCAAAGGTGTTTCGCTGATCACCATCATCGCCTTTGGCGGCATCATGCTGGCGGTCGCCGCGCTGATTTCCGTTATGTCAATCATGCAGGGATTTCGTCTGACCTTGCTTGACCAGTTGCTTGGCGTGAACGGACATGCGCATGTGCAGGCTCGTGCCTTAATTACTAACCCAAATGGGGACTCTATTTACGCTGATGTCCCTATAAACGACTACGTTCAAATGGCGCGGGCGCTTGCCATCATTCCTGGTGTTCAAAAGGCTACGCCCTTGATCGAACTCCCCGTCTTCGCCAGCGCAGGCGGGGAAAGCGGCATGGTCATTCGCGGCGTGCATCGCGAAGACATTCTCAGCAATGACTACATTTCCGGCCCCGGACACATTATCGATGGTTCGCTGGATAATTTTGGCGTTGGCGACAAAGGCGGAAACGAGATCATCCTCGGCAGCCGCATCGCCAGTCAATTGGGCGTCCATGCCGGCGATCAAATCCGGCTGCTGACAGGCCAGGGCGCCGAGACCGCCTTCGGACGCACGCCGCGCAGCAAGGTCTATACGCTCGGCGCGATCTTTCATGTGGGCAATGCCGAGTACGACGCCATTTACGGCTTTATGCCGCTGGAACAGGCGCAATTGTTTTTCGGGTTTGGCGACGGCGTGCAGAAGATTGAAGTTGATGTTGTGAACCCGGAGGAGATCAAATCTTATCGCGAGCTTTTCAAAGGCGTTGGACCGGACCTTTATGTCGTCGACTGGCAGCAACGCTTTCAAAGTTATTTTAATGCGCTGCAAGTGGAGCGCTTCGCCATGCGGCTGGTGCTGTTCCTGATCATCATTGTGGCGACATTAAACATTATCACCGGGTTGATCATGCTAGTGAAGGACAAGACCGGCGATATTGCTGTGCTGCGCACAATGGGCGCCACGCAAGGATCGGTGCTGCGGATCTTTTTGCTGTCAGGCACCATGATTGGTTTTCTCGGCACGCTGGCAGGGATCGTTTTGGGCTCGCTTTTCGTGCTGAATATCGATGCAATTGAAACCGGACTGTCGGTGCTGGTGGGGCACGATATTTTTCCTGCTGAAGTTTATTATCTCGACGGCATTCCTGCCAAACTAGAAATGCAGGAAGTCACTTTGATCGCCGGTTTCACCTTGTTCATGTCCTTCATCACGACATTCTATCCGGCATGGCGAGCGGCGCGTCTCGATCCGGTGGAGGCGCTGCGATATGAATAAATCAGCCACTGAACCTGTGCTGCGTCTCGAAAAGGTTGCGCGCCGTTATGGCGAGTTGATCGTTGTCGAAGAGATTGATTTCACCTTGCGCGCCGGTGAAACGGCGGCGCTGTTGGGACCTTCTGGTTCTGGCAAATCATCGTTGCTTCATATTGCTGGATTGTTGGAAGCGGCGTCTGCGGGTGAAGTCCATATCGAGGGCGTTGCCGCGACGGCGCTGTCAGACGCGGAGCGCACGCGCATCCGCCGCGCGACGCTCGGTTTCGTTTATCAGTTTCACCATTTGCTTCCGGAGTTTACCGCGCTCGGCAACGTTGCCTTGCCGCAACTAATCGCGGGAGTGAAAAAGAAAGCCGCAGAGGCCGAAGCGGCGCGATTGCTGACTGTGATGGGCCTCGGCGAGCGCTTGCATCATCAACCGGGCCAGCTTTCTGGCGGCGAGCAGCAACGCACGGCCATCGCCCGGGCACTGGCCAACAAACCAAAAATTCTTCTCGCGGATGAACCGACCGGCAATCTCGATCCGAAGACATCTGATGTGGTATTCGATGCGCTGTTGAATTTGGTTCGCGACGAGGGGCTTTCAGCATTGATCGCCACCCACGATCAGCGTCTCGCCAAACGCATGGACAAGGTCTTCGTCATCCGCGATCAGCGATTGGTGGAAGTCAAAAAAGAAGCCGCATGATTGTCGCGTCAGCGGCGGCGCCAGCGCGCGGAATGCACCCTGAATAGCGCCAAATCGGCTAATTCAATTCCGTGCGGGTGGACGGGGCCGAATCAAGCCGGTAAGCTGTTATTTAGTCACAGGGGTGTGGCGTTATGGGGCTGACTGACAGGGGTTTGTAATGGCTGGTGAAGACACTTTTTCGCTATTTGGGGCTGGCGGGCTTTTTTCGAATGGTCTGTTTGTGGGCCAGTTGGGTCTGTTTGCACTGACATTGCTTTTGTTCGCGGGTGCGTTGGCGCTTTGCCTGATGGCGATGCGCGCTGCATCCTCTGCGCGTCAGGCGCATGGCGCCGCCATTGATCTTCACGCATCTGTCGAACGCCAAGCTTCGCAAATGCAGCTGCTTGGCAGCGATGTCGAAAGAATTGCGCAGGATTTGTCCGCTCGACACGACGAGATCGCCGCCAGTATGCGCGCTCCTGCGCAGTCAGCGGATCAAGCGCCGCGCACCGGAGCTGTTTTCCAGTCTTCTAACGAGCCGGTCCGCCGGTCGTTTGAAAATCAAAATGCTGAACTGGAAGATGAGCCCGAAAAGCCATCGTCTTTGTTTCGCGGGTTGCTTCGCCGCCGCTAAACCACACCGACTGACAAACAGTCATGCACATGGATAATGCCAACCGGCTTTTCGTTTTCGACGACGAAGAGCGATGTGATTTTTGTCCTGCTCATTAACGCCAACACGTCTCCAGCCAGCGTTTCCAGTTTTGCCGTGTGCGGATTTTTCGTCATCACCTCCGCTGCCGTCTGACTTTGCGCATCAAGGGTGAAATGGCGGCGGATGTCGCCATCGGTGATAATGCCCTTGAGCAAACCTTTGTCGTCAATGATCCCTGCGCAGCCGAAGGCGCCGTTTGAAATGATCTCGACCACTTCGGGCATGGGCGTCTTGAGCCGCGCCAGCGGCAAGGCGTCTTCGCCATGCATTAAATCGCGCGCCTTGCGCAAAGCAGCGCCAAGCTTGCCCCCCGGATGGAAACCCTGGAAATCGCTGGCTGAAAATCCGCGCGCGCGCAGCAAGGCGACGGCCAGCGCATCGCCCAGCGCCATCATCATGGTCGTTGATGTGGTTGGCGCAAATGTCTCGCCGCAAGCCTCTTCGATGTCCGGCAAATTGAGCGCGATTTTCGCCGCCTTGGCGAGAGCTGACTGAGAAGAGGAGGTTATTGACACCACCGGGATCGACCAGCGCGCTGCATAGGCCAGAAGATCGCCGAGCTCTGCCGTTTCGCCGGATTTCGATAGGGCGAGAATGACATCATCGCGCGAGATCATGCCGAGATCGCCATGACTTGCTTCCGCGGGGTGTACGAACAGTGCGGGCGTGCCTGTTGATGAAAAGGTGGCTGCAATTTTGCGCGCTACATGACCGGACTTGCCCATGCCTGAAACCGCAAGGCGGCCTTTCGATTGATGGATAAGCTCCACCGCGGCGGCGAAATCGTCGCCCAGACTGGATTTTAACGCCTCTAACCCTTTTATCTCAAGGGCGAGGACGGTTCGGGCAATTTCGAGCGAATTGGACATAAACGATTGATACCACGGAAACTTGCATCCCCGGCAAGGCCGGTTCATGGAACTCTTCGCCGGAATCGCTATGGTGACGCAAGCAAGGGATCAAAAATGACAGCAGCTGAGAGGATCGTCGAGATTGCCGGGAAGGGTGCGAAAGTCGCGATTGGCAATGCGCTGCCGCTGGCGGTGTTTGCCGGTCCTTGCGCCATGGAGAGCCGCGATCATGCCCTTGAATGCGCAAGTGCGCTGAAGGAGATCTCCGACCGTCTCGGCATCGGCCTAGTTTATAAATCCTCATTCGACAAGGCCAATCGAACGTCTTCGGGCTCCGCGCGCGGCATGGGGTTAAGGCAAGCGCTGCCGATCTTTGCTGAAATCCGTGCGCGTACTGGCTTGCCAGTCGTCACTGATGTTCATGAGGCCTCGCAGTGTGAAGCCGTGGCGGATGCCGTTGACGTGCTGCAAATCCCTGCGTTTCTATGTCGGCAAACCGATCTTTTGGTTGCTGCTGCGAAAACTGGACGAGTTGTGAAAATCAAAAAAGGCCAGTTTCTCGCTCCCTGGGACATGGCGAATGTCGTCGCCAAGGTGCGTGAGGCGGGCAATGACCGGATTTTGGTCACAGAGCGCGGGGCGAGTTTCGGCTACAACACGCTGGTCAGCGATTTCCGCAGCTTGCCGATTATGGCGCGCGAGACCGGCTGTCCCGTAGTCTATGACATTACCCATTCCGTCCAGACGCCAGGCGGCGCCGGAACCACCTCTGGCGGCCAGCGGGAATTTGCACCATCGCTTGGCCGGGCTGCGGCGGCTGTAGGCGTCGCTGCGGTCTTTGCCGAGACCCACCCGGACCCGGACAAAGCCCCCTCAGACGGCCCCAACATGATCCCCCTGAAGCAATTTGAGGCGTTTTTGCGCGATCTGCAGGGGCTTGACCGGCTGGCCAAGGCCCGGAACTCTCTGCATGGATTTTCGCAATAGGCGAAAACCGCGCAAAAGCGCCATTTTCCGCCATTCCTGTGCTTGCGCTTGGCTCCAAGAGGCGGTATAGCGCGCGCCATCTCACACGCGGCGTGATCCTCGGTGATCCGGAAGCTTTTTAGCAACCCGGGTTTTCAGCACGCCGCGGCGGTCAAAACTGAAGGAACACATATCATGGCTCTGCCAGAATTCTCTATGCGTCAGCTTCTCGAAGCCGGCGTGCATTTCGGTCACCAGACACATCGTTGGAATCCAAAGATGAAGAGCTACATCTTTGGTGAGCGCAACGGCATCCACATTCTTGATCTTTCGCAATCTGTTCCGGCGCTTCATCAAGCGCTTGTCAAAGTGCGCGATGTTGTATCCGGCGGCGGTCGCGTGCTTTTCGTCGGCACCAAGCGTCAGGCGCAAGGCCCGGTTTCAGACGCGGCAAAACGCTGCGCGCAGTACTACATGAACGTGCGCTGGCTTGGCGGTACGCTGACAAACTGGGAAACAATTTCCGGGTCGATCCGCCGTTTGAAAGAGATGGAAGAACGTCTCGGCGGCGGCGCGTCCGGCCTGACCAAAAAAGAACAGATGATGCTGCAGCGCGAGCGCGACCGTCTTGAAGCCTCGCTTGGCGGCATTCGGGAAATGGGCGGCTTGCCTGATTTGATGTTTGTCATTGATGTTAAAAAAGAAGCAATCGCCATCCAGGAAGCGCGCAAGCTTGGCATCCCGGTTATCGCCGTTGTCGACACCAATTGCGATCCGGACGGCATTGACTATGTGATCCCAGGCAATGACGACGCTTCGCGCGCGATCTCTCTCTTCTGCAATCTGATTGCCGATGCGGTGATTGATGGTCTTGGTGAAGGTCAGGCGGCAATGGGTATCGATATTGGCGCGCTTGAAGATGCGCCCGTCGAAACAGCGCCTGAAGAAGCACCGGCGCCAGAAGCCGCCAGTGCTTAAGCCATTCCCAATTTATGGGTGACGAGCGGAGCGTAGATACTTACGGCCCGCTGTCACCTTAAGGCCAAAAAACTCGAGTTAAGCGCTGCATTGGCGCAAACGGAACTTAAGGAGATACCAATGTCCGGCATTACCGCAGCCACGGTCAAACAACTGCGCGAGATCACGGGCGCAGGCATGATGGACTGCAAGACAGCATTGCAGGAAACCAGTGGCGACATGGATGCCGCTGTCGATTGGCTGCGCAAGAAAGGTCTTTCAAAGGCCGCCAAGAAAGCTGGCCGCACCGCAGCTGAAGGTCTCGTCGCTATTGCGATCGAGCCGAATGCCTCGGGTGCGTCAGGCGTGGTTGTCGAAGTGAACTCTGAAACAGACTTTGTCGCCCGCAACGAAATCTTTCAGGCAATGGTTCGCGATATCGCCAACACTGCTATCGGCGTCAATGGCGACCTCGACAAGCTTCGTGCGGAGACTTTTCCGGGCGCTGGCAAGTCTGTCGATGAACACATCGCAGAGATGGTCGGTAAGATCGGCGAGAACATGAACTTGCGCCGCTCGCAGGGCGTGAGCGTCGATCAGGGCGTTGTGGCAAGCTATGTCCATGGGCCCGTTACCGACGGCGCTGGCAAGATCGGTGTACTGGTTGGTCTCAAATCGACAGGCGACAAAGCCAAGCTGGAAACCTTGGGCAAACAAATTGCCATGCATGTGGCGGCGGCTCGTCCGTTGTCCGCCAAGGTTGAAGAGCTGGATCAGGCTGTGGTCAATCGCGAGAAAGAAGTGCTGGCCGAGCAGGCCCGCGCTTCCGGCAAGCCGGAAAGCATCATCGAAAAGATGGTCGAAGGCCGCCTGCGCAAATTCTATGAAGAATCAGTGCTGCTTGAGCAGATTTTCGTCATCGACGGTGAAACGCCGATTCGCAAAGTGATCGAAAACGCCGCCAAAGACGTGGGCGCTCCGGTCGAGTTTGTCGGCTTTGTCCGCCTCGAGCTTGGCGAAGGCGTCGAGAAAAGCGCCGACGAAGACTAGAATACCCGCCTGCCGTTTGACGGCGGCGCTAAAAAGCATCAAAAGCGCCGCGTGGGCAGACCCCGCGCGGCGTTTTTACGCGATTAGGAATGACCCGTCAGGCTGCCAATCGGTGACGCATCGGAATAAGGTGCTGACGCCCGCGAGTGATAGAGAGTTGAACCATGCCCCAATCCTCCGCCAACAGCACTGGCCCTACCACCGGAACCAAACCCCTTCGCTACCGCCGGGTCTTGTTAAAGATCAGCGGCGAGGCGCTGATGGGGTCGGGCCAATACGGCATCGACAATGAAACAGTGAAACGGATCGCCAGCGAAATTAAAGACGCTAAGGAACTGGGCGTTGAATTGTCCCTGGTGATTGGCGGCGGCAATATCTTTCGTGGGATGGGCGCGGCGGCGCAGGGGATGGAACGCGCCAGCGCCGACTATATGGGCATGCTCGCGACGGTGATGAACGCGCTCGCCGTCCAAAACGCGCTGGAAAGCATCGGCATGTATACCCGCGTCCTGTCAGCGATCGAGATGACGGCGATTTGCGAACCGTATATCCGCCGCCGGGCGCTGCGTCATATGGAAAAAGGGCGCGTGGTGATTTTTGCAGCCGGCACCGGCAATCCGTTCTTTACAACCGACACGGCGGCGGCGTTGCGCGCAGCTGAAATGGGTTGCGATGCGTTGCTCAAAGGCACCCAGGTCGACGGCGTTTATTCCGCCGATCCGAAGAAAGACCCGAATGCTGAGCGGTTTGAACATCTCAGCTACCACGAGGTTTTGATGCGCGACTTGAAAGTCATGGATCAGGCGGCCATTTCTCTGACCCGTGAAAGCGGCATTCCGATCGTCGTCTTTCCAATCGGCGAACGCGGCGGCATTGTTGGCGCACTGACCGGCGAGGGCGCCTCGACGGTCATCAGCGACACCGCGCCATAACCGGGACAAGACACGATCTGGCCATGGCATCGACCGGATTTGACCGTAAAATTAGAAGAGAAGAATAAGAGGAGCAGGATCGATATGAGCGGAGTAGATATAAAAGAGCTGCGCAAACGCATGGACGGCGCGCTGGCTTCGCTGAAATCGGAATTTTCCGGTCTGCGCACAGGCCGCGCGAGCGCAAGCCTCGTGGAGCCGATTGATGTGGATGCGTATGGCTCCAAAATGCAGATGAACCAGGTTGGCGCGGTGACGGTTCCTGAGCCGCGCATGATTTTGATCAACGTTTGGGACAAGGGACTTGTCGGCGCGGTTGAAAAGGCGATCCGCGAGGCTGGGCTTGGCATCAACCCCGTCGTCGATGGGTCCAATGTGCGGGTTCCGGTTCCGGCTCTTACCGAGGAGCGTCGCAAGGAGCTTGCGAAGGTCGCTGCAAAATATGCTGAACAAGCGAAAGTCGCCGTGCGCAATGTGCGCCGTGAAGGCATGGAAGCCGTTAAGTCGGCTGACGGCGGCGACGATGAAAAGAAAAAGCTCTCTGAAGAAGTGCAGAAGCTGACGGATGAGATGGTCAAGAAAGTCGATGAGGCCTTGGCTACGAAGGAAGCAGAAATCATGCAGGTCTGAGCGAGCCTCGGAACTGACGATAGGACGACGGATTTGAGTGTTAGTGGCGACAGAGTTTCGACAAAAGGCTGTCAGGCGGAGATGGCGGCATGACTGCGTCCCCGGCGCCCGCATCGGAGTCTGAGATCGCCAGCGGTCCGACCCCGCCCAAGCATGTCGCGATCATCATGGACGGCAATGGACGGTGGGCCAAGGCGAGAGGCCTTGCCCGCAAGGAGGGCCATAAGGAAGGCGTGAAGGCGGCGCGCAAGGCAGTCGAGGCGGCGCGCGAACTCGGGCTGACGCATCTCACGCTGTATTCGTTTTCTACCGAAAACTGGCGACGCCCGGCCGGAGAAGTTCGCGATTTGATGGGACTCCTGCGCGAGTTCATCGTCGATGACCTGCCTAAGCTGAACAAAGAAGGCTGCAAAGTGGTAATCATCGGCGATCGTGAAAATTTGTCGATTGATCTGAAGGCCTTGGTCAACCGCGCCGAACAGGAAACGCGCAACAATAAAAAATTCGTGTTGCAGATTGCTTTCAACTATGGCGGTCGCGACGAGCTTGCCCGTGCCGCCCGCGCAGCAGCGAAGGCGGTGAAAGCTGGAGAGCTCGCCCCGGAAGACATCAACGAACAAACTTTCAGCCGCTTTCTAGATACGTCGGATGTTCCGGACCCTGACCTTGTCATTCGCACAAGCGGCGAAAAACGGATTTCAAACTATCTGCTTTGGCAAGCCGCTTATGCAGAATATGTGTTTCTCGATGTGTTGTGGCCTGACTTCAATAAAGAGGTTTTTGCGGGCGCTATTGAAGAGTATTTCCGCCGGGAACGCCGATATGGCGGCGTTAGCGCAGGTTGATGTCAGAACCTGTGACGCCTTCCGCCGACAAACTTGATGTTTCGCGGCCTGCCTCGTCAGGCGCACTGACCAAGCGTTTATTGTCCGCCGCGATACTGATGCCTGTCGTTATATACTGCATTCATATCGGCGGGCCGGCCTTCGCGGCGATGATCGCCTTTGCGAGCGTGATCATGCTGTTTGAATGGTCGCGCATGGTGGACCGCAGAGTGTTCAGCTCTGGATTTTATGCGCTGGTGGCTGGCGCAGCGGCCTCTATGTTTTTTGCGGCGCGCGGCGATTATGATGCGGCCTTGTTTGTCGCTAGCGTGAGCGGGCTCATAGCGGCGTGGTTGGCGCGCCGTCAGAGCGGTATCGGCATTTGGATGGGAGTCGCAGTATTTTATGTTGTCATTCCCTGTATCGCCTTGGTTTGGTTGCGCCTCGATGCGCCTTCGGGGCGATCCATGACCTATTTGCTCTTTGCGGTGGTCTGGGCGGCCGATACGGGCGCCTTCATTTTTGGCAAGTTGATCGGCGGCCCGAAAATCAGCCATGCCCTATCACCATCCAAAACATGGGCTGGAATTGGCGGCGGCGTTGTGGGCGGGTGCCTGCTTGGCGCTATTTCGGGGGCGATCCTGTTTGGCCCGCCGGCGGCGATTCTGTACTTTTTCATTGGCGGTGCGCTAGGTGCGGCTTCAGTGGTCGGTGACCTGTTTGAATCAGGAATTAAGCGATATTTTGGCCTCAAGGACATTTCGGGGCTAATTCCCGGTCATGGCGGGGCTCTGGACCGGCTGGATGGTATGATTTTCGCCACTTCAGCGATGACGGGCGGGCTTCTGCTCTATATGCTCGCGGAAAAGCTTCAGGGGTGAAAATGGGGACGATTGAAACGCAGGGGCGCAATGGCCCCCGGCGCATCACAATTTTAGGCTCGACAGGTTCGGTTGGTGTTTCAACGCTGAGCGTGCTGGAGCATGCCAGCAGCCTTGGCGAAGCGAACTTCACCATCGAAGCGCTGACCGCCAATTCGAATGTTGAAAAGCTTGCTGAGCAGGCGCGCAAATTCAAACCGAAATTTGTTGCTGTTGCAGATGCTTCGCTTGGCGACGCGTTGCGCATGGCGATGTCGGGGACGGGCATTGAAACGGGCGCCGGGGCGGAAGCGATTGAAGAAGCCGCGTGCCGCGACGCCGACTGGGTGATGGCGGCAATTGTTGGCGCCGCCGGATTAAAGCCGACGTTGAAAGCCGCCCAGCGCGGCGCCGACATCGCGCTTGCAAACAAAGAGTGCCTGGTCTGCGCTGGCGATGTGGTGACGGCGGCAATCCGCAAAGCTGGCGGTGTGCTGCTTCCTGTGGACAGCGAACATAACGCCATCTTTCAGGTATTTGATTTCAACCAGCCCGAACGCGTGTCGCGTTTGATCCTGACGGCGTCTGGCGGTCCCTTCCGGACCTGGACGCGCGATGCCATGGCCGAGGCGACGCCGGCCCAAGCTGTCGCTCATCCGAACTGGTCAATGGGTGCGAAAATTTCTGTCGATTCCGCGACGATGATGAATAAGGGCCTTGAGCTGATTGAGGCCGCACACATCTTCCCCGTGAGTCATGAGAAGATTGAAATCCTTGTTCACCCGCAGTCAGTGATTCATTCCATGGTTGAATACGCGGATGGCTCGATGCTGGCGCAGCTCGGCACACCGGATATGCGCACGCCAATTGCGACAACACTCGCTTGGCCGCAGCGAACGCCCAGCCCGAGCGCAAAACTGGACCTCGCGAAGGTGTCCAAACTTACTTTTGAAGTCCCTGATTTGATTAGGTTTCCTGCGCTTCGTCTCGCACGGGAGGCGATCAAGGCGGGTGGCATCATGCCAGCCGTTCTCAATGCAGCAAATGAAGTTGCCGTGGCGTCATTCCTGGCTGGCGGGATCAAATTCCTTGATATCGCAGCCGTTTCCGAGCAGGTACTGGAAGGGTCGGGGCGACTCAACGGACCAGCGCAACTATCGACGCTGGAGGAAGCCATGGATGCTGACGCCCAAGCGCGGCGCATGGCGGAAGAATGTGTTGCTGCGCGAGCTGCAGCCTAACTGTGTGGAAAGAAGTTGATGCCGCCAGCCGCGACGATGCTTGAGAGTCTTCTCATTCTGCCGGTTTCTATCATCGCATTTTTGATATTGCTGATGATTATCGTGTTCTTTCACGAATACGGGCACTTTTCCGTGGCGCGGTTGCTCGGCGTGCGGGTCGATGTGTTTTCAATCGGTTTCGGCAAACCGATTTTGAAATGGATTGATAAGTGGGGAACCGAGTGGCGTATATCCGCCCTGCCGCTCGGCGGCTATGTGAAGTTCTTCGGCGATATGAACGCCGCATCGCAAGGCCCCTCTGCTGCAGCTCAAAAACCGGCCACGACTCAGTTTCCGGGGCCGCGGGAAGCTGAAGCAATTGCTGACGGCATGTCGGCTGAAGATCGAAAAGTTTGTTTCCACTTTAAACCTGTCTGGCGCCGCGCGGCGATCGTTGCGGCGGGACCGCTTGCAAACTTTGTTTTGGCGGTCGTGATTTTTACAGGCTTGTTTTTGGCGTTCGGACGCAACTATTCCGAACCACTTGTGACGGCAGTTCTGGAAAACAGTCCTGCGGCAGAAGCAGGGTTTGTTGCGGATGATCGCATTGTGGCGGTCAATGGGCGCAAGATTGAGTCGTTTGACAAGATTGTTGACGCTGTAATGGTGGGCGGCGGCTCTCCAATGCGCGTCCAAGTCGAGCGCGGCGATAAAGAATTGTTTCTAACTGTGTCGCCGGTCCGCGTGGAAGATGTCGACAGATACGGGAACAAGATCGAGCGCTGGCAGCTGGGAATTTCCGGCCCTGGAATGCAGCATGTTTCCTATGGGCCTCTTGAAGCGTTAGGGCAGGGCGTCAAGGAATTAGGCCGGATTCTCAGTCTGACCTTCAAGTATATCGGCAAAATCCTTCTCGGAAAGGAAGACGCCAAGCAACTCGGCGGGCCTATAAAAATGGCCACTTACGCCGGTCAGTCGGTAATGTCCGGTTTTGATGATTCGTCTTACCGGGAACCGCCGGGATTCTTGGTGAAATTGCGTGTCAGCCTTGTTGATTTCATTTTTCTATCAGCAGTTGTGTCGATTTCCATTGGATTCCTGAATCTGTTGCCAATTCCGGTTCTCGACGGCGGTCATCTATTGTATTACGGGTACGAGGCTGTCGCAGGCAGGCCGCTGGGGGCGCGGACACAGGCGGCGGGCTTTCGACTGGGCATCGTCCTTCTGGCGTCGCTCATGATTTTTGTGACGTGGAACGACATCAGTAATCTTCTTTCATCCATCAGCTAGGGCGGCGGCATGAGTTTGTACAAGTCGGGGGGCACAGTGTTACGCGCATTTTTGGGGGCGGGGGCCGCGTTATTGGCGGCGACAACAATTGCATATGCGCAGCAGGATGCGCCTTCTCGAAGCACATCCATTGCAGAAAGCCTGTTTGAGCAAACGCCTGCGCCGATTATCCAGGGCATCCAAGTTACTGGAAACCAGCGCATTGAGGCCGATACGGTCGGCTCATACTTGCCGCTTCAACCTGGCATGCCTGCCGACGAAGAGTTGCTGGATCTGTCCTTGAAGACTTTGTTCCGCACCGGACTGTTTTCCGACGTTAAACTTGAGATGCAGCCAAGTGGAATGCTGCTGATCACCGTCAGTGAAAACCCAATCGTCAATCGCGTCATTTTTGAAGGCAACCGTCGCCTCAAAGATGATAAGATCACTGAAGAAATCCAACTTGCAGCGCGCACCGTTTATACGCGCGCAAAAGTTCAGGCCGACACGCAAAAAATCATCGAACTCTATCGCGCGAAGGGACGCTTTGCGACGATCGTCACGCCGAAAGTGACACCGCTTGAGCAAAACCGCATCGATGTGATTTTTGAAATCGATGAAGGGCCAAAGACCGGCGTGGCGAAAGTCAACTTTGTCGGCAATGAAGTTTATACGGACAACGAGCTTCGCGGCGTGATCTTGACAAAGGAAAGCCGCTGGTGGCGCTTTTTTACCAATTACGACAATTACGACCCTGACCGTCTCGAATATGAACGGCAGCTGCTGCGCGAGCATTACGGCCAGCATGGATATGCCGATTTTCAGGTTGTTTCTGCCGTGGCGGAACTAACGCCTGATCGCAAGGACTTCTTCATCACATTTACAGTTGATGAAGGGCCGCAATATACGGTTGGCGATGTCCGGGTGAAAACGACGCTGGCCAAGTTAAATGGCGATGCGCTGGCGAATTTTGTGCCGATTAAACCCGGGCAGACTTTCGATTCCGAGCGCGTTGAGAAAGCTGTTGAGTCAATCACATTCGCGACTGGTACGGCGGGCTATGCGTTTGTAGATGTGGGGCAGCGGCTGGTCCGGCACCCTGAGTCAAACACCATCGATCTGACCTTTGAGGTCAACGAAGGGCCGCGCGTTTATGTTGACCGCGTCAACATTAAGGGAAACAACCGGACGCTCGACAAAATTATCCGCCGCGAGATCCGAATTGCGGAAGGCGACGCATTCAACCGCGTGCTCGTGGATCGTTCCAAAGCGAGAGTGCGGTCGCTCGGTTATTTCAAGGAAGTTGAGATTGAGGAAAAGCCCGGTTCCGCGCCTGACAGGACGGAGCTCGATGTCGCTGTCACGGAACAGTCGACTGGTTCGCTAAGCGTCGGCGTCGGCATTTCCTCTACCGAAAACTTTATCGTCGATCTTTCGGTTGAAGAACGAAACCTACTAGGCCGTGGTCAATATTTGCGTTTCCGGGTGCAAGCGAGTTCGCGAACGCGCCAGGTCGATCTCCGGTTTACCCAACCGTACTTTCTTGACCGAAACCTTGTGGCTGGCGGATCGCTATTCAATCAGCGCACAAACTTTAGAGAATCCGGCTTCGTTCGGAATCGAATTGGCGCGGGGCTTAACGCCGGTTTTCAAGTCTCAGAATATGGCCGAGGCGGAATCAATTATCTCATCACCAGAGATAGCGTGACCATCGATTCTATTACTGCACAATTGCTCGCAAATGGCGCTGACCCATCGACGATCTTGGCGATGGGCGCAATGGCGAGCTCCATCACGCCGGCTGTGGACGCGACTGGAGCGCCGGTCGACGAAAACGGCGACCTCATCTCCACGAGCGGCGGCATGCAGGCGCAACTCGTGACGGCAAATATCTGTGATTTCTTAACTTCATCACTGACGCCAACCTGCGAATCTCGTGGTAAGTTTCTCACATCGCTAGTTGGATTTAGCCTTTCCTTTGATACACGCGACGATCCTATCAGGCCTCGACGTGGCTGGCGGACAGCGGCGTCAGTTGGCGTGGCGGGCCTGGGCGGCGACGTTAATTATTATCAAACAGAGCTAACGGCGGCCTATTACCGTCCGATCATTGCCAACTTCATTGGTTCGCTTAAGGGCCGCATTGGCTATATTGACGGCTGGGGCGGCGACAATGTCCGCCTTTCAGACCGCTTTTTTGAAGGCGCCTCAACATTCCGCGGGTTTGAAGTTGCGGGCATCGGTCCGCGTTACCTGACGAGTGTCCGTGATGGCCAGCTTATTGGGCAAGCCATCGGAGCCAAGGCCTACGCTATTGGTACAGCAGAAATCCTACTGCCATTGCCATTGCCCGACCAATATGGCATTCGGGTGTCGCTTTTTAGTGACTTTGGCACCGTCGGGCTGGTCGATGATTCGACCAAGGCGTTGAACGACAATCCGGCATTTTATCTGGATTTTGATGGTGATCCGATGACAGGGGTAAACGGCAGAGAATTTGCGCCAATTCAAGATGAACTGGCTTTGAGGTTGACAGCAGGCGTGTCGGTGAGCTGGGATTCGCCATTTGGACCGGTTCGCTTTGATTTCGCCCATATTTTCATGAAAGAAGAATACGACCGGACTGAGGGCTTCCGATTCAGCGCGGGGACGAACTTTTAGGTAGAGGTGTAGGATGATTAAACAAGCTTATGTGATTGTGGGGGCCGCAGCTCTCGCCCTCGCTGGATTCGCCGGTGGCGCGCTCGTGGACAAAGCAGAAGCGCAAGGCGCCCAAAAAGCGCCTGTGATTTTGATTGTCGACCGCGCGCAACTTGTCACTCAGACCAAGGCGGGGAAAACCATTCCTTCGCAGGCTGAGTCAGTCAAGAAAAGCGTCGAGAAAGAACTTGAAGCGGAAGCAGACAAGCTGAAGAAAGACATCGAGAGCTTTCAGAAAAACGCGACTTTGATGTCTGAAGAAGTCCGTGCGAAAACTGAAAAGGATTTGCAGGGCCGCTACCAGTACGGTTTGCCCCAGCGTGTGCAGATCATGGAACAAGCCTTCACCAACGCAGTACAATCCGCGCAAGCCAAAATCTTGGTGGAAAGCCAGCCGATCCTCAAGGATATTGTCGACAAGCGCGGCGCAACCATTTTGCTTGATCGTTCGGCGGTAATGTATGCGGCGCCGGAAACCGATATCACGCAGGAAGTTATCGCCGCATTAGACAAGAAGGTAACTTCTGTCGAAGTGCAAAAAATTTCCCTTGCTGATCTCGAAAAGCAAATCAAGGAAGCGCAAGCGAAACAAGCGCAAGCCAACAAGAAGTAAATTGCGCTGCTACGAAGTTATTAAAGCGGCCGGCGCATGCGCCGGCCGTTTCGGTTTCAAAGGTAGATTGGCGTATGCCTGACAAACGTTTTTTTGAAGCGACGGCTCCCATAAGCATCTCAGAAGCTGTGCAGCTTGCCGGCGCTGAGTTGCGGCGAGGTGCGCCGGATAAGCTGTTAACGCATGTCACGTCTTTATTTTCAGCAACCGATCCTGAAGCAATTGTATATTGCGAAAAGACTTCGGCGCTCGCGAAAGATGGTGCTGGCCAATTCGGACTCTGTTTTGCGCCGGAGGATTGCGATGCGCTGCAGAGTGGCGCGCTGGCGATAAGCAAAAATCCAAAGCTTTCCTTTGCGCAGATTGCCGCGCGCTTGCACCGGTCACGCGCTTTCAGCTGCGGTAAAAAAATGACTGGCGCTGACGAGACAGCAATCATCGCGGCTGATGCTCAAATCGATCCGGCGACGGAGATCGGACCGCATGCTTATATCGGGCCGGGAGTAGTGATCGGGCCTGAAGCGCGGATCGGCGCTGGCGTCTCTATTTCTCACGCAATCATCGGCAGCCGCGTCAAGATTCTTCCTGGCGCGCGCATCGGCCAGTCCGGTTTCGGCTTCGTTGCGGCTCCGAACGGGCTCGTGAAGGTTCCGCAACTGGGCCGGGTGATCGTTGGCGACGATGTTGAGATCGGCGCAAACACGACCATTGATCGCGGAGCGCTTGAGGACACGGTCATCGGCGACGGCGCCAAGATCGACAATCTGGTTCAAATCGGCCACAACGTTCGCATCGGGCGCAATTGCATTATTGCAGCACAGTGCGGCATTTCCGGCAGTTGCATTATCGGCGACGGCGTGATGATGGGAGGGCAAGTCGGCCTTGCGGACCATCTCACTATCGGCGACGGAGCGATGATTGCCGCTGGTTCTGGCTTAATGCGGGACGTGCCGGCAGGCGAAAAATGGGGCGGACGTCCTGGCCGTCCGATTAAAGACTGGTTACGAGAAACGGCGGCGCTGTCTAAGCTGGCGAAAAAGAGGAACGATTAGTCCATGTCGAAAGTCGAGCCCGGAAAGAGCGTCCTCGAAGTGGACGAATTGATGCTGATCCTTCCGCATCGTTATCCGATTCTTTTGGTTGACCGGCTAGTGGATATAGTGCCCGGCGAAGGTGCGGTCGGAATCAAGAATGTCACGTTTAATGAGCCGATTTTTCAGGGACATTTTCCGCAAAAGCCGGTCCTGCCCGGCGTCTTTATGATTGAGGCGATGGCGCAGACGGCAGCGGCATACACTTCATATACAGAAGATCTCGATACGGAAGGCAAGATTGTATTGTTTATGGGCGTGGATAAAGCGCGGTTTCGCCGGCCGGTTATTCCGGGCGATCAGTTGCGGATTGCCGTGCGCACCGTTCAGCGCCGACCTCCGGTTTGGCGCTTTGAAGGCGTTGCAACTGTTGACGGAAAAAAAGCGGCTGAGGCGCAATTCTCCGCAATGCTTGCCCAATCCATCTGAGCCATACGCATGAAGGCGCATTCAACAGCGATCATTGAAGACGGCGCAGAGGTCGGCGACGCCGTAATCGGCCCGTTTTGCCACATTAGCGCTAATGTAAAAATTCATGACGGCGTGGTCCTTGAAAGCCATGTGGTGATTCAGGGGCCTAGTGAAATTGGACGCGGCACTCATATTTATCCGTACGCTGTTATGGGCGGTCCGCCGCAACATCTTGGCTATAAAGGTGAAGATACAAGGCTGATTGTGGGCGCGAATAACGTCATCCGTGAACATGTCACCATGCATCGCGGCACGGTTGATGGCGGCGGCGTCACCCGTGTTGGCGACAATGGCTATTTCATGGCGGGCGCGCATGTCGCCCATGACTGTCAGGTAGGCGACAAGGTAATCTTCGCGAATGGCGCTGGCATTGGAGGCCATGTGCATATTGGCGACGTAGCGTTTCTAGGCGCCTACTGTGCAATACATCAGCATTGCCGGGTCGGCGACCACGCTTTTATAGGCGGATGCGCGGCAGTGACATGCGATATTATCCCTTACGCCTCTGCTGTCGGCAATCATGCGCACTTGGCAGGACTGAATGTAGTTGGGCTAAAACGCCGGGGATTTTCCCGGCAGACGATTCATGATTTGCGTTCCGCCTATAAGCTTTTGTTCTTCGGAGATGGCGTTTTCAAGGACCGTATCAATCAGGCGCGGCGTGAATATGGACGCAGCGAAGAGGTGTCACGCATTCTTGCCTTTATAGAAGCAGGCGCATCACGACCGCTGATGATGGCGGCGCGGGACAGCTAATGGCGCGCTGGCGCAAGTTAGGCGTGATAGCGGGAAGTGGTGCGCTGCCGGTGAGGATCGCCGCTGCTTCCGCGGCCCAAGGGGCGCAATATCACGTAATACGGCTTGCCGGCATGACGGATCCTGCGCTGCTGGACATGCCAGGCGATGATTGCGCGATCGGCGAAGCGGGAAAGATCATCAGGATCCTGAAACAGGAAAACTGTGACGCTGTTGTCTTTGCCGGACATGTTCCGCGTCCGGATTTTTCCAGCCTCAAAGCTGATTGGCGCGGTGCAGCCATGTTGTCAAAAGTATTGGCGGCGGCGGCGCGGGGCGATGGGGCCTTGCTATCCGTGTTGGTGGAAACGCTGGAGTCCGAGGGCATGATTGTCATCGGGGTTGAAGAGGCTGTCCAGGGGTTGACGGCGCCTGCTGGCGCGCTTGGCGCTGTTGTTCCGACGGATCAGAATATCGCCGATATTCGTAAGGCTGCTTGGGTCGTTCAGGCGCTTGGACCGTTTGACGTTGGGCAGGGGGCCGTTGTCGCCGCAGGGTTGGTGCTCGCCATTGAAGCTGCGGAAGGTACGGACGCTATGCTGGTACGCTGCGCCATGCTGCCCAATAGCGTTAATCAAGGCGGCGTGTTGGTGAAGCGGCCGAAGCCGGGGCAGGAGTTGCGCATTGATTTGCCGGTTATCGGTGCGGAAACTATCCGCTGCGCGGCGCATGCCGGGCTGGCTGGTATCGCGGTTGAAGAGGGCGTAGCGCTAATCATCGACATAGATGAAGTCGTGGCGTTGGCCGATGAAGCCGGGTTATTCGTTTACGGATTTACGGCGCAAGAAGTTGCAACCCCATAGAGGCGCCGATGAAATTACTTCTATGCGCGCTTGAATCGTCAGCGGATGCGTTAGGCGCTGCATTGATGCAGTCGATTCGCCGCCAGAAACCTGAAACTGAGTTCATCGGGTGCGGCGGGGCGCTTATGGCGGCGCAGGGACTCGACAGTTTATTTGAGATTGAGCAATTTTCGGTGATTGGACCCGGCGGCGCGCTGCGCGTCCTGCCTGCGGCGCTACATGCGGCGGATCAACTTGTCAGGGCAGGTGAAGTGCAAGAACCTGACGCGGCGATTTTTATCGATAGCTGGTCGTTTTCAAAAATAGCTGCGAAAAAATTCCGCCGCCATGCGCCGGGTATAAAGCTCTTCAAATATGTGGCGCCGCAGGTTTGGGCGTCACGGCCTAAACGTGCAAAAATAGCCGCAGAATTATTTGACGGTGTGTTGTGCCTGTTCAAATTCGAAACTGAGTTGTTCGAACGCGAGGGCGCGCGCACTGTCTTCGTCGGCCACTCTGGATTACAGGAAGCGAAAAACTACAAAGCTGACAATGCAGTTTTCCGGAAAAAATACCACCTTGGCGATGCGCCTCTCCTTGCGGTTTTGCCCGGCAGCCGCCCCGCTGAGTTGCGGCGACATGCATTTCCGTTTGGCGAGACAGTGCGGCTGGTGTCTGAGCGCATTGATGGGTTGCGTGTTCTTGTTCCCGCCGCGCCATCAGCTTTGGATAAGTTACCATCGGTGATAGAAGGCTGGGCAGGCCAGCCGGTCTTGATTGAGAGCGCGGAGCGATTTGACGCGTTTGCAGCTGCGGACGCAGCGCTCGCCGCATCTGGAACCGTCGTGGCTGAGCTTGCAATCTTCAACACGCCGATGGTGGTTGCCTATCGCATCGATTTGCTGACCGAGCTTTGGGCGCGCGCTGTACTCACGACCAAACGGGTTTCGCTGATCAACATTGCAGCTGACCGGGAAGTTTTACCTGAATTTCTCCAAGATGATTGCCGTCCTGAACTGATGGCGGCGGCGTTGGCGCCGTTACTGACCGGCGGGCCGGAGCGGACGGCGCAAAAAGCGGCGATGCCCGGGATTGCCGCAGGCTGGACGCCGGATGCCGCCGCGCCGGCGGCGGATCTGGCGGCGAAAGCCGTTATTGACTGGATTGCATAGGAAATTCGCGTTCGGCCTATTGAAAGCTTGTCGGCCGGGCCTTAAGGCATTGGGCGGCCTAGGGGTGTAGCTCAGTTGGTAGAGCATCGGTCTCCAAAACCGAGGGTCGTGGGTTCGAGTCCCTCCGCCCCTGCCAGTTTTCCTAAATTACTAGCTTTTATTGCTGCAGTGCGGTCCACGCGCTCGCGTATGCCTTATTAACCACCAGCTTTGAAAACCAGGCGACTTCGCTGCTAAAGTTAGTTTGCGGGATTCTGCTCAGGAAAGGGCCAAGACGGCACATGAACCAAATTTTCAAAACCATCGTCCTTTCCACCATTTTGTTTTCCGGCGGCGCCTGCTTGCCAGCTGGCAATGACAAGGCTGCTGCCGGGCAAGGTGCTACGGACGCAGTGCCGCTCGCAGAGACAGTCAGCGCAAATGCACCACCAAAACGGTCTCCAGTGCAAGTGGGGCCATGGTATCCGGCGACCTTCAATATCGAAGAACCTTATATCGACATTCTCCATGCAAGCAGCATTGGATGGAACGGAGGCGACCGCAAACCCCAAGAATTATTGGACATGGGAGTCATCGATAAGGTCACGGGGCTTCCCAAAAGTCTTCCAGACGGCAAATGGCTGACATCCAGCGTTTACTTTACCGGCAACGATGCGGGGCAAATGATGAACTGGGACGGAGAATGGGTGCTCGAATGGGAAGGCGACGCCGATCTTTGGATTGAGTATTTGCCAAGCGAAATGCAATGGCGCGAAACGAAAAATCGTATTGAGTTCATGCGTGACTACAAGCGGGGGAAAACGCCTTACCATTCCGCGATTCAAATCCGTAGGCTGAAGACTCCGCTGACAGCCCTGCGTCTCTTTCGCAAAGAAAATGAAGCGGCCTTGCGTGCAGGAAAGATTTACAACCCCAGATTTGTCGACGCCGTATCGCGCTACGACATCCTGCGAACAATGGATCTCCAGAGTGCAAATAGCGTCGTCATTCGTTCAATTGATGACCTGCCCGGAGAAAGTGCGCCGTTTTGGGCGAACACCGCATGGCAAAATGAAGGGGGTATTGTTCATCCTTATCAGGGCATGCCGCTCAACGCCGTTTTCGCTGCAGGCGTCGAGACAGGAACGCAAATATGGTTTCAAGCGCCGATCACCCTTGGCGCGCCGCGGTCTTTTTCCAAATATAAGCCCGCGGATGGCGCTATAGACGTTTGGGCGAATAATTATCGCGCCATGGCGAAGGCGAACACGAAAGCAATTATCGAAAGCCCTGAATGGGATCGCTACGCCGACGCTTTTGTTACTGCGATGATCGAAAGCGGCTATCCCGCCGATCGTCCGCTCTATACGTCTCTGGCAAACGAGGTCTGGAATTTTTCTGGCCAGTATTTCATGACCACCAGCTATGCGTGGGGGATCGGCGAGGGACTACACTATAATGGACACGAGCCGCTGCGGGTCGGCTATGGCGCGCTCATGGCGCGCTGGAAGCTAGCGCTTGACGCGGCCCTTGCCCGCGCAGACCGGGAGCAGCCGGTTGTTTATGTGATCGAGGGGCAGGCATATTTTCCTGCGCGCACCATGTTCGCGCTTTCCGGCGCCAAGGCGTATCTGGAGAGCAAAGGCGAGGCTTGGGACGCCCACGCGCCAGACTTTGGCATTTCCGTCGCCAGCTATTGGAGCGCCAGCTGGGAGGCCTTCGCGAGTGCGGAGGAATGGCCTAAACTGATCGCCGAGGACCCTGACGGCACGGCAAAACGGTTTGCCGATTTCATCATCAACGATCCGGCGCAGTTCGGGCTCAAATCCGTGGTCGATGTGATCGGTCAGAACAAGCGGGAAGGCGACAAATACGGCGTTCGCCTGATTGGCGCCTATGAGGGCGGCTCGCATCTGGAGCGCCCCAGCTATATCGACAAGAGCTGGTATGCCGGTTTCGTCTGGGGCGAGCAGGGTGGGCGGGTCAATGAAGCGGTCAATCAGACCATCGCCAAGGCCTTCCCAGGCTTTATCCTTTCGAACTATGTCCTCGCAGGACCGACAGGCGGGCAGCCGTGGTTTGAGGGGCCCTATGGGGCTGGCAACCCCTATGAGCGGAGCTGGGGGCCGTTTTTGCGCCCGCAAGACGCCGCCAAGGGGGCTGCCCGGGAAGAGTGAATTTTCAGGCCTGCTCCTTGACGGGACCGCGAAAAAGTTTACCTAGGGCACATCTTCCGAAATCCTCTGAAGATTAGCAGCGTCGGGCCGGCGAACGAGAAACTGTGTCCGGAAAAGCGCAATCTGAAAGCGGATTAATATGGCGCACAGGCGGCGATAAAGAAGGCGGCGAGTGATGGCGAAAAACAAAAAACCGGCCGACGATGGAACGGTGATCGAAGGCAAGGCAGCCGAGGTCAAAAAGAAAAAGCGCACAAGTCCGCTGACCTTCCTGCAGCAAGTGCGCAATGAGGCGGCCAAAGTTACCTGGACGACGCGCAATGAAACCGTCGTCTCGACCATCATGGTGCTGATCATGGTGGCGATCATGGCGGTCTTTTTCTTTAGCGTCGATCAGGGGTTGCGGTTCGCCATCTGTCATCTTCTCCCGATCGATTGCGTTGGCGCCAACAACTAGAATTGAAAGAACGGAACACCGTCATGACGAACAAATGGTATATCGTTCACGCGTACTCGAACTTTGAAAAGAAAGTTGCAGAGTCAATTTTGACGTCGGCCAAGGACAAGGGCCTCGATCACCTGATTGAGGAAGTATTTGTGCCAACGGAAGAAGTGACGGAAGTGCGGCGCGGCCGGAAGATCAATACAGAGCGACGTTTCTTTCCGGGCTATGTGCTTGTTAAGATGCAGCTTAGCGACCAAACCTACCATTTGATCAAAGAAACGCCGAAAGTGACGGGCTTTCTTGGTTCCGGCAATAAACCAATGCCGGTGCCGCAAAAAGAAGTCGACCGTATTCGCGGCGTTATCGAAGAGGGCGAAACCCGTCCGCGTTCGACCATCACCTTCGACATTGGCGAAAGCGTTCGCGTCACTGACGGACCGTTTGCGTCTTTCTCCGGCGTTGTTGAAGAAGTCGATGAAGACGCCGAGCGCGTTAAAGTCGCCGTCTCGATCTTCGGCCGCGCGACGCCAGTCGAGCTAGAATTCACCCAGGTCGAAAAAGCCGCTTAGATCGTTTCCGGCGCTGCTGCGATTTTAGCGCGCAACCGGCGCAGGGTTGCGATATCGAACCAGAAGTTGATCGGCTCCAGCCGTGGGCGCAAGGGCGCCAGGGCGTCTTGCGTGTATATCTCATAAATCGTCTCCGGCATGGCTTTTACGCCCTCGGCTTTGAGGATCCGGTAGAGAATTTGTTTTTGAAAGTGACGCTCTGAATAGCGCCGCAACCGCCGCCGGTAAATTTTGAGGTCGCGGAGATTGGCGTGCAGGGATTCAAACTCAAACGTCGCTTCATCGGTCATGGCGATTCGATGTGTGTGACCGTCATTCTCGCCGCCCTCAAGATCTGTCAGCAATAAATAAGTGATCAGCCCGTCTTCGCCTTTTGCGCCAAACGGAAGGCGAATCTGTTTTCTGCGAAAGGCGGAAATCGCCTCGCCTGAAAGCGCATAAAGATTTCCGCTGAGATAATGATGAGTGAGCAGGCGCCGGGCCCAACCGCTTTGACTACGGCCAGCGGCTGGCAGGGCTGCTGCTGCATAACTCTCAGGCGATGCAGCTAATGCCGCCACAAGGGCCGTTATCGCGTGTTCACTGGCGCGGACATCGCCATCGAGGAAAATATGAAAAGCAGATGTTTGATCCGCCAGCCGGTGAACATATTCGTTCCATGCATTCGATTTGTCGCCGACAGGAAGCTCATGCACGCAGATGCGCGTGTCGGCCGCGGCCAACATGCGCGCGGTCGCAGCCGTCTGGTCGGTGCACCCATTGACAAGAATATGGATTTTACCGTTTGCACCCAGCCCGGCGGCGTCCAGCGCGCCAATGCATTGGGCTAGCGAACGTTCTTCATTCCGGGCGAAGATGCAAACTGAGATGGCGGAGGCGACAGACATGGCGCCTTTTAGCACCGCAAAAGTTTAAACGCAGCACATTCTAATTCACTTGATCTGAACATCCGGTTGTTAACCCTCTTCAGGTGGTGGCTTGGGTGGGTGAGTCGCAGGGTCTGTGTCTTCAAAGGTTTCCTGAAAGCGAGCCGGAGACCGCCGCGCCGCTTTGCGCACCAGAAAGTCGAACCAGCGCCAGCGGCGGCGCATCCTCAAGATTAACGGCCGCGCCGCCGGGTTGGCTGCGGCGATCATCAACAGCCCAACGACCACGAGCGGCACGCCCAAAGGCAGTGGTGAAATGGCAGCGAGAACACCGTAAATCACCAGCACAATGCCTGTCAGTGTGGTTGCGAGCCTCGCGATCATTCCAATCCGCCTCGACATTAAGCCGGCTGGCTGCACTCACGGCTTGAGCCAGTCCTGTCGCCGGTCCTAAAGTATTCGCTACCGATCATAGTTGGAGGGATCCAAGATGCCAGATCACGGAGATATTGGGGCGCCGCGAGCGAAATTCCGCGCCATGACGGAAGGCTCCCAGGAAGACTGGATGATCATCGCCAGTCAGTTCATGCCGTTCGCGGCCAATGGCGGCGCGCGGGTGCTGGACCATTTGCGGCTGCTGCGCGGCGACTATGGCGGCTTTCCCGTCGACCGGCTTGAGCACTGTCTGCAAACAGCGACCCGCGCCTACAAGGACGGGCGTGATGAGGAATATGTCGTGTGCGCGCTGTTGCATGATATTGGCGACACGCTCGGGGCTTATAACCACCCGGAAATTGCTTCTGCGATCTTGAAACCGTTCGTATCCGAGCAGAACCACTGGATGGTCGATAAGCACGGCATCTTCCAGGGTTACTATTTCTTCCACTATCTTGGCATGGATCGCGACATGCGTGATCAATTTCGAGGACATGCGCATTATCAGCATACGGCTGAATTCTGCGAAAAATACGATCAATGCGCTTTTGACGTCAATTATGAATCGATGCCGCTCGAGGCGTTTGAACCGATGGTCATGAAGCTCTTCGCAGCGCCAAAAAACTCTGTGTATAAAGAAGTGCAGGTTGAAGAGTAACAGCGTGGACGGATTTTCAATAAAAAACCCCGGCGATGCTGCCGGGGTTTTTGTTTTTTGCGGTTGGGTGTTTCTAGTTGCGAACTGTCAGCTGGAACCCGAAAATCCGAGGTTCATTGACAAATCCGGTCAGGTTGTTGAAGTCGATGCCGCCTTTGAGGTTGTCGGCGTCGAGAATATTGCGGGCGAAGAAGGCGCCCTCAAAATTGCCGCCATTGGTGCGATAACCGATGCGAAGCCCGCCTTCTGTATTGCCGCTGGAACGGAACTCCGCCGATTCATAAAGCAGGAAGTTGGTTTCGCCCTGAATCGCCCAGTCGGTGTTTACAAACAACTCGCCGCTATCGCGGAAGGGATGGGTGTATTCTGCAAAGACGTTGAAGATCAGTTCAGGCGCATTGGGGAACGGGTTTCCGTCGATCAGCGCCTGTCCCAGCCCGTTCAACGGATCAAGCACCGTGCACAGACCAGAGCCGCAGCTTGCCGTCGCCAGCATACTGTCTTTGATTTCGGTGTTGTTGTAGCTGAACCCGACGCTGACGAAGAAATTGTCTGTCAGCAAGGCTTCGGCGTCCGCTTCAATGCCCCATCCCACGCCTTTGTCAGCGTTGACCACCTGGTTGACATTGCCCGCACCGCCGATGATCGAGAATTGCTGATCATTGACTGTGTAGTAGTAAAAGTTTGCGTTGAGACGCGCGCGGTTGTCCATGAAGTCGGACTTAAAGCCAGCTTCATAGGACAGGATGGTTTCAGACGTCGCTACCGTCTGCGGATCAATCGAGCCGGAGAATGCAGCGAACGCCACATCGCGGCCCTGAATTGTCGGCCCGCGGAAACCGCGTGCGACACGGCTATAGATGTTGAAGCCATCTGACACGCGATAGAGCGCGCTCACATCCCAGCTGAAATCTTCGTCTGAAGCGGATGTAGGGTTTACCGTGACGGCCGGCGGCAGAACCACCGCGTCAAAGTCGCGATTGTCTTCCGTGTAGCGCACGCCAGCAGTCAGAGTCAGGCGGTCGGTAAGATCATAGCTGCCTTGTCCGAACACCGCCCAGCTGTCGTTCTGATGGCGCAGCGTAGTCAGCGGCGGGAAGCCTGGTCCGACGGTGGAGACGAGCGCGTCTGAATCGAAATAGTAAAAGCCGATCTGCCAGTCGAAAACATTGTCGCCGCTGGAAGCGAGGCGAATTTCCTGCGTGAACTGGTCCAGATCGTCGATGGAGTCCTGCGTTTCAGACGGGAATGCGATCGTGTCCTGGAAGAAGGGCGGCGCAGGCGGCATCATCGGGTCAAAGAATGAATTCGGGCCGACAAACCCGCCGTCAATATCGCCAAGGCTGCGGCTTGAGGCGTTTTCATAGGCGGTGATTGAGGTAAAGACGACGCCGCCAAGATCCCAGTCGAGCTTAGCGGAGGCGCCCCAGCCATCTGAAGCCTGCGGATTGTTGGAGCCGCCATCATACGCGACGGTGTCGCGATCATAGTTGTTTGGATCGAGCCCGCCGCCTTTCTTGATGATGTTGGCGCGGAAGAGCGCTGACGTGCCTTCATAGTCGCGGCCATGCACATTCAACAGCAAGCTAGCTTGTTCCGATGGCGTAAACAGGAGCTGAATGCGGCCCGCCATTTCTTCATAACCGCCCATGACATTGTCTTCGCTGGTGAAGGCGTTGTCGACCCAATCGCTGCGGCGCTGATAAAGACCGGAGACGCGAACCGACAACAGATCCTGGATCAATGGGCCGCCCACGCCAACTTGCGCGGTAACTGTGTCATAGGAGCCATAAGCGAACTGACCCACTGCATCGAACTCGTCAGTTGGCTTTGCAGTCGTGAATTTCACGACGCCGGCGGGCGTGTTTCGTCCAAACAACGTTCCCTGCGGGCCGCGCGAGACTTCGACTTGTTGAATGTCGAAAAGCGGCGCGCTTTTCAGGACGACGTTTTCCTGAACGACATCATCCATAATAATTGAAACGGGTTGTGATGCGGCGACGTCGAAATCGACGTTGCCAAGGCCGCGAATATAAAAGCGCGGCGCAAGACGGCCGTTTGAGGATTCTGCATAGAGGCTGGGCACGCGCGCGGCGAGGGCGAGAATGTCTTCGCCCGCAGCTTGCAATCCGGAGAAGCGCTCCGCCGAGAGCGTTTCAACCGAGATAGGCACTTCCTGCTGGTTTTCTTCGCGCTTTTGCGTTGTGACGATAATGACGTCAAGGCCTTGTTCTTGCGCGTGAAGCGAAGTGGCCGCAGTGAGCGCCGTTGCAGAAGCGCCAGCGGCAAGCAATGCGTGCACGGCAAATCGGTGATGTTGCATGTGTGATCTTCCCAAGCAGTTGAGTTTCAACGTCCACTCGATGAGTGGTCCCGGGTTATAGAGCCTATGCTGAATTTACAGTTTTGTGTCAGTTTTTGACGCTTTTTTTAAAACCGGCGCTTAAGCGTTGCTTAAAAGCAACCAGCCATTTCAGGCGCCAAGCCTGCGGCTGTGGAAAAAGGCGTAGTCATCGGCGCAGGCGTCGGCGACGTCTTCCAAACCTGGCGGCAGATTGATTTTACGGGGTTCAAAACGGCGAAATCCAGTCGAGCTTTCAACCGCATCATACCAATGTGGCGCCCACGGGCCGTCGCTGTCGCGCGGGCCCGGCGGCCAAGACAGCATGTCTTGTGAGAATGGAATGTCGAGCGCTTTGCACAGGTTGCGCAAGACGGGTTCTGGCCGTGTCAATACATCGCTGGCGTCGACGACAGGCGCAGGCGCCTGTTCGTAAAGCTGTCGTTGCAGGCGATAGCTGTCGATGATCGGAGAAATGTCATCAAGCTTATTCTTATAAGAAGCGACCATGGCGTGCGGATCGCGGATCAGATGAAAAACGCGCGCGCCATCGAGCCAGTCGAAAGACGGCGCCAAATTGAAATGAAAGCTGATGTGTTTTTCAAAACTGATTGGCGCTGCGTTGCGCGCCCTTAGCGCTGCGCTCACGTCGCTCCAGTCTGCTGACTGCGACGCCATGATTTCCGCCCGCATTGGGTGCTGAGCGCCGCTGGCTTTAAGATAACAGGCATAGAACGGTTCGTCGCAAACAACCGTGTCAGGCCGGTTCTCAAAACTGCGCATGATAGTTGTTGATATATTGCGCGGGCCGGACAGCATGGCGATGCGAATTGTGGCGGCCATAGATTACGGACGCTTGGTAAGTGTTGTCGGTCTTTTCGCCGCGATCGGTGCGTCGCTTAGTTTCGGCGTCGATTTTTTTGGCGCAATGATCTCGGCTTCTGGCTTCACGCCCGTGCGCTCGTCAATCATGCGCATGATCTGGCGCGAAGACGTCACAACTTCACGCCCTGCGTCGCTTTTGATTTTTGTGATCTTGGCTTGGTTTTCCATGGCCTGAATAGCGCTGTAGGCGGTGTTGACGGCGGTGTGAAGATTGTCCAGCAGGCTGTCCAAGTTCGGGTCATCGGTTGACAGTTTTTCTTCTGCGATGCGACGGAGGCGGGTGATCTCGCCCCGCACGTCTTGGTAGTGGCGGCGCAATATGCGATCCGCGAGCCAAGCGCCGGAAAGCCCGCCTACAATCATGCCGCCTAGCGATGCGGCGGCCCCTATGAGAATAATTTCCTGCACCCCGAACGCCCCTTGCTGTCCACCCTTGATCCCCCTAGGCCAAAGTTTCGCATCTTATGGCGATTTGGCAAGCCCGTCGGCAGAGCCCGCATCATAAGCCTTTAGCAGGCGTTTTGGCGCCTGCGCACGCCAAACGCGAATCAGATTGTCAGACGCCCAATCGAGATCGAGCCTGTCCGGATAGGCCAGCACGAGTTTGTGATTCTTGTAGTGGTCGGTAAAGAAAAACACGTCCGGTGCGGCCTCGACGAGCGTTTCGCGCTCTTCAAACGGAACCTTGAACACCGGTGCATTTTCTGATGGACTCCAGAAGAACCAGAGTTTCCCGTGCGCTTTGAGGCAGGGCTGCCCCCATGAAACCGCTTCGGTGACGCCGGGCAGGTCGAGCGATAGGGCCAGTTTTCTCAACGTTTCATACGTGACGGGTTTCTTTTTCATCGCCTTATGTGAAGTTGAATTTGCGCCCATGCTGGATGTCCGCCGCGACGGTTTCCTTGTACAGGTTTTGCAGTTTTTTGACGATCGGTCCGGGAGCGGCAGCCATGCTTCGGCCATCGACTTCGGCCACGGGCGTCACTCCGGCGAATGTGCCGGTGATGAAGGCTTCGTTGGCATTATAGACATCATGGAGGGAGAAGTTTCGTTCCTGAACCGTGATTCCAGCTTGCTTCGCCATATTAATCACCACTTTGCGGGTGATGCCGCCGAGACAGAAGTCGCCCGTTGAGGTCCATAATTCACCATCGCGAAGAATGAAAAAATGTGTGGAGTTGCAGGTGGCGACAAAACCATGCGGATCAAGCATCAGCGCTTCGTTGGCGCCCGCCTTCGCCGCCTGAATGCAGGCCATGATGCAATTCAGTTTTGAGTGTGAGTTGAGTTTTTGATCCTGCACATCCGGGTATCCGCGCCGGACATGCGCCGTGAAGAGCTTCGCGCCCTTTGACGCATTGGCGGTGAGCGGTGTTTTGAATTCCGGGATGATGATGATGGTTGGCGGGGTGATGGTCGCGCGTGGATCCTGATAAGGGGTCGCCTTGACGCCGCGCGACATCATCAGCCGGATGTGGACGCCTTCATGAGCGTCATTCGCGTCGAGACAACGATAAAGGCGTTCTGCAAGCTGCGCCTTGTTCAGTTCCATTTCAAAATCGAGAGTCTTGGCGCCTTCAAACAAGCGCTTCATATGCTTATCGAGGAAAGCGATGACGCCTTTGCCGTCCGACCCCGGATAAACACGCAGACCTTCCCATACGCCATCGCCAAGCACGAAGCCTGAATCAAAAACCGACACCTTGGCTTCGGCGCGCGGGGTCAGCTCGCCATTGACGTCAATCAATATGCGTTCATTGCGCGGATCAGGCGTGTAAGCATGGGTCGAATGGGTCATGGGCTTATAGGGCTCCGCATCGGCTTAAATATTGCGCTATAGTGCTGTTCACTCCTAACCTATCGCAGTCAGTTGCGAATTAAAGAAACTTTTTTGCAGGGAGCGGCGATGCGTTGTTTGATTTTGATTGTGTTGACGGTTTTTGGTTCAACCACCGCGATGGCGCAACGCGCCGTTTCTTTCACGAGCAACCCGTCACCTGATGGCGCGCTGATTATCGCGATGCGCGATGCCTCGCTGCCCGAAAACGTCCGCGCGACAATTGGAGCACCCGCAACTGAAAATGTGAACCGCGCCATTGCCCGATCAGGGTTTGCTGGCGAGGCGGGTCTGGTTGCCAGCTTCACATCCGGCGCAGCAGAATTTGGCGAAATACACCTCGTCGGCATCGGCCCCGGCGAGCTTCGCCGCCGCGATTGGGAAGATTTTGGCGCCCGGGCGAGCGGGCTTGCCAAGTCCAGCCCTGCAAGTCGCGTCAGTGTGTTGGCGGGCGACGTCGAAATCGATGACCTTGCTGACGCAGCGACCGGTGCGATGCTCGGCCAGTACGGTTTTACCAAATATCTGAGCGAGGCGGAGTCCGCCACTGGAGAGATTGCCTTCGTATCCGGAGATGCTGGCCGCGCGCAGCAAGTGTTTGACAGCAAGGGCCGGCGCCTTGCCGAGGCGGTCATATGGACCCGCGACATGCAATCGGAACCAGCAAACGTACTTTACCCGGAGGAGTTTGTTCGGCGAACGCGTGAATGGTTTAATGGCATCGACGATGTTTCGATCTCAGTTCTTGATGAGCGCGCCATGGCGCGCCTCGGCATGGGAGCTATTCTCGGCGTCGGGCAGGGAAGCGTACGGCCGCCGCGGATGATGATCGTCCGGTATAATGGCGGCTCTCAAGGCGCAGCGCCGATTGTTTTTGCGGGCAAAGGCATCACTTTCGATTCCGGCGGCATTTCGATCAAAGGTAATTCCGGCATGTGGGCCATGAAAGCGGATATGACAGGCGCTGCGGTAGTTATGGGCGCCGTGCATTCGCTTGCGGCGTCGAAGACTCCCGTGAACGCCATCGCCATTGCGGCGCTTGCGGAGAACATGCCGGACGGCGGTGCACAAAGGCCCGGCGACGTGGTGCGCGCCATGTCAGGCAAGACTATTGAGATCATGTCCACCGATGCGGAAGGCCGTCTCGTCCTCGCGGATGCCGTTTGGTATGCGCAGGAGCAATATAATCCAGCTTTGCTGGTGGATGTTGCGACTTTGACTGGTTCGGTTGGGCGGGCGCTCGGTGATGAGTATGCAGGAGTGTTTTCGCGGGATGACGCAACTGCTGCGGCGCTCACCGCCGCAGGCGAGGTAGCCGGCGAAGATTTGTGGCGCCTGCCATTGCATCCAAACCATGACAAACAAATCAAGTCGCTTATCGCCGACGTCAAGAATGGCGATACCGGAAGCCCAGGCGCCAGCACGGGCGCAGCGTTCATTGGCGCCTTCATCAAGCCGGAAACGGCTTGGGCCCATCTTGATATTGCGGGTGTTGACTGGCGCTCTGAACCTGAGCCGACACGTCCGGTCGGCGCTTCGGGTTTTGGCGTGCGGCTGCTCGACGAGCTTGCGCGTTCCGGCGCCAACTAGCTAAGCATCACTTTCAGCTTTGCTCGCCAGCGGTCAGGTCTGGCGCAATGCCTTTGGCGTTTCGCGTGGCTGCGCGACCGATGGAGAAAGTCGTTTCGGGGCGCCAAACAGATCGGCCGTAAGCTGATCATTTTCCATGCTGCGCAATCGCCGGAAGACGGCGTCGGCGCGCGTACTGCGCGATTGCGATGTATCTCCAAGACGCAGAAACAGTTCCTGCGTTGTGACGTCGATCCGGCTCATTCCAGCCCCCCGGCTCTTGTTTTCTACAGGTTGATTCGGATTGGTTAACCAAAAGTTAATCTGGTGTGTGGGGTGGCTATGCTGATGCAAAAATTTCGTCATGGCGTGCAGAAATTTTCGGCCATAGCGATGCGGCGTCCGGAAGGTCGAGATTGAATGCACTCTTGAGCACGCCAACATATTGCTCGGCAGTCTCAATGGTTTCAGTCATTTTTTCGCCAGCGCCAAGTCGAGTGAAAACACGCCCGCGAATTGATGCATGGTGATCGGGCATCCAGCGCTGAACCACGGCATTCAGGACGAAGGGCGAGTCTTCGCCGGTCTGCAAATAGCGGCAAAGGTCTTCCAGCAGGCGATCATCACTAACGGCGCGATTAAAATCAAAAGTCGGCCCGCCCGTGCGCGGATCGCTGTGGTAACGCAGCCAGCCGCCGCCAATATCATCGATGCGGCACTGATAAGGGCCGTTGTGAAAGGCGCCGGATTTCAGTGGGATCGCCTCGATAAGACCGTCGCCGAAACCAGCGTCGGCGAGCCAGAGCTCATCTAGCTGTACTATCAGCACCAAATGGTTGCCCACAGAGGCGTCGCCGCGCTCATCGCGCCCAACGGCGCCCGCGAGACGGTCGACCTTAAAGCCAATTTCTTCCAGCGCCCAGCCGAGCAGCCCGTTCATCTCGTAACACCAGCCGCCGCGGCGGCGCTTCACGATTTTGTCGTATGCATCCGCCGCCGACCGCGTAACCGGCGTTCCAAATTGAACGTCGAGATTTTCATAGGGGATGGTCTGCACGTGGGCGCGATGCACGGCCTTCAGGGTTGGCGCATCGGCGCGCACCACTCCGGCATACCCGATCCGGTTGAGATAGGTGTTAAGGTTCATCGTTCGGCTAAGCCTTTACCTTCACATAGCTGCCGGGCGCGTCTTCGATGATGTCGAGCTCTCGGTCGCCCGGTTGGCGCGCGTCGCTTTCGCCGGGGCTGATCTTGTTCAGCCATACGATCCAGTAGGGCCACCAAGAGCCGACATGACGTTCGGCGGCGGCTTTCCAATCATCAAGTTTTGCTGGAAGCGCGGTATTCGTTGAGTGGTGATATTTCTTCTTGTCGGGGTGGTTGACGACGCCGGCAATATGACCGGAACCCGCAAGCATATACTGCACGTTTTTGTTGCCCTTGGAGGCATAGAGTTGCGCCGTGCGATAGACTGAATTATGCGGCGCAATGTGGTCGGTCTCGCCAGCTTGCATGAAAATAGGAATCTCGACGTCGCCCAAATCGAGCGTTTCGCCGTCCATAACCATCTCACCTTTTGCGAGGCGGTTGTGCTGATAAAAATCGCGCAGATAAAACAGATGCACCTTTTTAGGCATGCGCGTGGCGTCCGAGTTCCAGAACAACAGATCAAACCGCGCCGGATCTTTGCCTTTAAGGTAATTGTCGATCACGAAAGACCAGATCAGATCGTTTGACCGCAGCATATTGAAAGTCGTCGCCATCGCGCGCCCCTCAAGCACGCCGCCTGCTGCGTCCATTTGCTTTTCGATAGCGTCAAGTTGTTCATCATCAACAAATAGAAGCAAGTCGCCGGACTCTTTGAAGTCGGCCTGCGCTGTAAAAAACGTCGCGGAGTTGACCCGGCCGTCGCCTTTTTTCGCCATCAGGGCGAGGGCGGTCGACAACATGGTGCCGCCAATGCAATAGCCGATGGTGTCGGCTTTTTTCTCGCCCGTTGCTTTTTCGACAGCGCCCAGCGCTTCAAACAGTCCTTCGGTAATATAGTTCTCGAATGTCTTTTCTCGAAGCTCCGGACCTGGATTGACCCAGCTCATCACGAATACCGTTCGGCCCTGGTCCACCAGCCAGCGAATGAAGGAGTTTTGCGGCTGCAGATCGAGAATGTAGAACTTGTTGATCCAGGGCGGGATAATCAGCATCGGCGTTTTGGCGACCGTTTCCGTTGTCGGCGCATACTGAATAAGCTGAAAAATATCGTTTTGGAAAACGACCTTGCCGGGCGTCGTTGCAACATTCTCGCCGAGCTTGAAGAAATTCATGTCGGCCTGACGGATCGATAATTCGCCATGACCGCGATCGATGTCTTCAAGCAGGTTCTTCAACCCCTTGAGCAGATTTTCGCCTTTGCTCTCAATCGTCGCCTCGATCACTTCAGGATTGAGCATGGCGAAATTCGACGGCGCCAATGCGTCGATAAACTGACGCGTAAAGAACTCGGCCTTTTTCTTTTCGTGCTCGTCCATGCCATCGAGTTGAGAGATCGTCACTTCGAGCCAGCGCGCCATAATCAGATATGACTGCTTGACGAAATCGAGCATGGGATTTTCTTCCCACGCCGGGTGAACAAACCTCTTGTCGCCCTGTGTCGGCAGGATCGCCGGTTTTACCTGCTCGCCCGCCATTCGTCTTTGCATGGTCGCCATCAGCTTTGCGTAATCGCCATACAGATTGAACTGGCGCTGCATGACGGTGCCAGGATCGACTGACAGGCTTTTCATCATTTCCTGAAACGCTTCGCCGACATTCAATGGGTCATTGGATATTTCCCCTGTTAGGCGGCGCGTATCCTGGTTTCGCACGGCGAATTCGCGCAGGACTTCCTGACTGCGACCGGTAATATCGGTCAGATATTCCGCCATTGCGTCATAATCCTGGAACAGCGATTTGGGCGGTTGCAATGCAGGATCCGGCGCGGGGCGGGCGCTTTGCGGGCTGGCGGACGCTTTTGGGGCGCTTTGGGGTCGCTCTGAACCTTTCGCCGCATCTGTCACGCTCGCGTCTGAGGCGCGCTTTTTCGCCTTCTTTTTCGCTTTGGCAGAGGATTTTTTGCCGGATTTTTCTTTCACTTGCGCCATATGCCCGGTTAGGGGTTAAAGAAGCTCAATCACTTGTAGAACTGCCCTTATAGGATGGCCGCGTGCCCAGTGTAAAACAGTCTCGAAAGCGCCTGATATTGGCGCCTGCAGCATTGGCGTTTGTTGCGCTGCAAGGCTGTGAAAGCACCGATCTGGCGCGTTTTGCTCCGCCGGGCATCATTAAATATGAAGATAGGGCTGGCGATCAGCCGGCAAACCCTGAGATCGTCGCGCGCGTTGCTGAGCGCAAAGCCGATCCCGAGGCAGGCGGCTTCCCAAATTTGTCCGCGGCGCCGGGGAAAGAAGACCGGCCGCAAAAACGCGAACAAGATGATATTGAGGCTGAAATTACAGGGCTGACCGAAGCGCGCGACGAAGTGGTGGATGCGGCCGAAATGGATCGGCTCGCTGCGGAGGCCGAGCTGGCCCGGGATTTGCCAGCCGAGCGTGACGCCCTGAAAGCGCAAATCGAAAAAGACGAGGCGATCGCCGCACGCGAACGCCGTGAAAAACTACAGGCGCCGGAAAGCGAAAACTAAATACAAATTGCCGGACGCGATGCATTCGGCCTCACCAGTAACGATAGGCATACGGAAGAAAAGCATGTCCGCAGACGAAAAATTACTTGACCGCGTATTGACCATGGAAGTCGGCCGCTGCACCGAGGCTGCCGCCGTCGCGGCGTCCAAAATGATCGGGCGCGGCGACAAGGAAGGCGCCGACCAAGCCGCCGTCACGGCGCTGCGCGATGCTTTCAACAAGCTTGAAATTGATGGCACGGTTGTCATCGGCGAGGGCGAGCGCGACGAAGCGCCGATGCTTTATATAGGTGAGAAAGTCGGCACAGGCCGCGGCCCGAAAATCGACATCGCGCTAGACCCGCTCGAAGGCACAACGCTGACCGCCAAAGCCATGTCCAACGCGCTGGCGGTTGTGGCGATGGCGCAAGGCGGCACGCTGTTGCATGCGCCGGACGTTTATATGGACAAGATCGCCTGCGGGCCCGGCTATCCCGAGGGCATCATTGATCTCGACGCGCCGGTTGAAGACAACATTTCGGCGCTGGCGAAGGCAAAGAACGTCGGCACTGACGACATCACGCTCTGCATCCTCGACCGTGATCGCCACCAGCCTCTGATCGAAGGCGCCCGCAAAATGGGCTCGCGCGTATTCCTCATTCCCGATGGCGATGTCGCTGGCGTGTTCCACACGACTGAACCCTCCACGGGCATTGATCTCTATGTGGGGCAGGGCGGCGCGCCGGAAGGCGTTCTTGCCGCGGCGGCGCTTCGATGCGTCGGCGGCCAGATGCAAGGCCGGTTGCATTTCCGCAATGACGATGAACGCGGCCGTGCCGAACGCATCGGCATTACCGATCTCGATCGCAAATATGGCTTATTGGACCTTGCATCGGGCGACGTCATTTTTGCGGCCACAGGCGTCACCAACGGCACGATGCTTGACGGCGTTAAATGGGAGCCCGGCCACGTCTCGACACACACGGTTGTCATGCGTTCCAAGACCGGCACAATCCGTTATATTCGTGCGCGCACACGCCGTTAGAGAGTAGCCATGACTGACGAACAAACACTTCCCGACCGTCTTTCCGTTAATCCAAAGAGCAAGTTTTTCAACGAAGAAATTTTTCAGCGCGATGTTGGAATCCGCTTTAACGGCGCGGAGAAAACCAATGTTGAGGAATACTGTATCTCGGAAGGCTGGATTAAAGTCGCCGCGGGCAAGAGCCTTGATCGCAAGGGCAACCCTTTGACGATCACGCTCAAAGGCGTTGTCGAGCCGTTCTTCAAAGACCCTAAGTAACCGCAAGAAACGGGCGGCCCCTTCCTCAGTGAGTGGCTATGTTGGGTTTCCGATATCAGGAGACCGCTCATGAATGCACCCTTGCGTCTTGTCCACCCCATCAGCGCCAGCGATGATTCCCGCTGGGAAGCGGTTGCGCGCCGCGATGCGAGCGTGAATGGATTGTTCTGGTCGTGCGTGAAGACGACTGGCGTATATTGTCTTCCCTCCTGCGCAGGCAGGCCATTGCGAAAGAATGTGAGTTTTGTTGCAACCCGCGCCGAGGCGGAAGCCGCAGGCTTTCGTCCGTGCAAACGCTGTCACCCGGAAAGGTTCGTCACCGGCGAATTGAACGAGCGCATTGAAGAGGTCGATTGGGCGCGGGCGAATGAAGCGCTCAACCGAAATGGCTGGGCCCCGCTGGGTCGCTTGTTGAGCAATGAAGAATGTGCGTCTCTGATCAGCGCCTATGTCGATGATGATCAGTACCGCTCGACAGTCATCATGCGCCGCCACGGATTTGGCGAAGGCGAGTATCGCTACTTCGACGACCCGTCGCCTGAAATTGTTTCTACATTACGTTCATCGCTCTACGAAAAATTGGCGCCCATCGCCAATGAATGGCGCACAGAAATGCATGCAGACAAGCCGCCTTATCCGTCTAGCCATTCTGCCTATCGAAAACGGTGCAGTGCTGCGGGGCAGTGTCGCCCGACGCCGCTGATCTTAAAATACGGGCCCGGCGATTATAATCGTCTGCATCAGGATCTGTATGGCGGCGAAGTGTTTCCGATCCAGGTTGCGATCCTGTTGTCGCAACCGGGAAAGGATTTTGATGGCGGCGAATTCGTCATGACGGAACAAACGCCGCGCCGTCAGTCGCGCGCCATGGTCGCGCCGCTGGAAAAGGGCTGCGCCATTGCTTTCGCCGTCAATGACCGTCCGGCCCAAGGCGCACGCGGTACGTATCGCGTGAAAATGCGCCATGGGGTGTCAGCGCTGCGCAGCGGCGCACGATATTGCCTGGGGATAATTTTCCACGACGCCACATAACAGTGCGCGCCCGCGATATTGGCGGGGCTCAGCTCGCATGCGATAGAACTTGGGAAACTTAACCCCTGAGCTCGGTCCCGAATCACCGCCAGCATGCGCGAATGAACATTAATACTGTCCCGGCGATATCTGAAGCGTCAGCGCCGCTGATTGACCTGCCCGCCATGGGAACGACCGCGTCTGGCAGGGTTTGGCGCCTGCGTGAGGCTGATCGCGAAGCTGCGCTGGCGATTGCCGACACGACCGGACTTGACCCGGTGCTGGCGCGCATTCTCGCGGCTCGGGGCGTTACGCCGGACAAGGCGCAGCAATATCTCAACCCGTCCTTGCGCGATGAGATGCCGGACCCGCTGGTTCTGAAAGATATGGACCGGGCGGTTGCGCGGTTGTTGAGCGCTGTCACCAATGGGGAAACCATCGGCGTCTTTGGCGATTACGATGTGGACGGAACCACCGCATCGGCGATTTTAAAAATCTATTTCGACGCGCTTGGCGTCAAGTCGCTGATTTATTTGCCGGACCGCATCAGTGAGGGCTATGGGCCTTCCGCCGAAGCGTTTCGGTCGCTTTATAATGACGGCGCCAGCGTCATCGCAACGGTCGATTGCGGCGCGGCGGCGCACGGTCCCATCGAAGAAGCGGCAAAAGACGGCGTCGATATTGTTGTCTTTGATCACCACCAGATGAGCGGTCCACCGCCGGAAGGCGCGGCCGCTGTTGTTAATCCGAACCGGCGTGACGATACATCTGGTCTTGGCGACCTTTCTGCAGCGGGCGTGGCGTTCATGGGCGTTGTTGCGCTAAACCGCGCCTTGCGCGACGCCGGTTTTTTTGAAGGAAAAGATGAACCCAACTTGCTTGGCCTCCTCGACCTCGCGGCGCTCGGCCTTGTGTGCGACGTCATGCAGATTACGGGTTTTACCCGCGTGTTGGTGGCCCAAGGCCTGAAAATTCTCGGCGGAAACGGCAATAAAGGCTTGAAAGCGCTGGGCGATCGCGCCGGTATGAAGGGCCCGCCCTCCACCTATCATCTTGGCTTTTTGATTGGCCCACGGATTAATGCGGCGGGGCGGATCGGCCATGCGCGGCTCGCCTTTGAACTGATGACGACAGACGATGCAAACAAGCGCAACGCCCTCGCCGAGCGTCTGCATGTGATGAATGCTGAACGGCAGGAAATCGAAGCGCAAGTGCAGGCCGCCGCGCTGCGCGATATAGAGATCAATCAGCGCCATGCCGATGATGTGATCGTCACGGCGGGAGACGGATGGCATCCCGGCGTCATTGGCATTGTCGCGGGGCGCCTGAAAGAGATTTACGACCGTCCTGTGATTGTGATCAGCCTCGACGGTGACACGGGCAAAGGCTCTGGCCGATCGATTACTGGCGTCGATCTCGGCGCCGCGATCAGCGCTGCACGCGAAGAGGGCGTCCTCGTTGCCGGCGGCGGTCACGCCATGGCGGCGGGCCTGACCGTCGAAGCGAGCCGCGTTTCCGCGTTCAGGAGGTTGATGAATAACCGGCTCGGCAGGGCGGTTGTTTTGGCGCAGGCGAACCGGACCCTCGACATTGACGCCGTCATTGGCCCCAGCGCTGTTGCAAAAAGCTTCGCCGATCTGATCGCGACGGCGGGCCCCTATGGGCCGGGCAATCCCGAGCCCTCATTCGCCCTTCTCAATATGCGCGCGGAAGATTTGAAGGTCGTCGGCAAGGGTCATTTGTCGCTGACGCTTGTAAGCGAAACAGGCGAATCAGCGCGCGCCATCGCTTTCCGCGCCGAGGGTGAGCCCCTCGGTGAAGTGCTCAATTCCGGGCGGCGGCTTCATGTTACAGGGAAAATCCGGGCCGATGATTGGCGCGGCGGCGACGCCGGCCAGCTTCAGATCAGCGATGCGGCGCTGGCGCTTTAATACCTCGCTGAAATGTTGACCAATCCGGCTTTCTGGGGCTTGCATGGCGAGAATGAGGCGCCTATACAGCGCCTTCGCCGCGCGCGGCTAATTCCGTGTGGGCCCTTCGTCTATCGGTTAGGACGTCAGGTTTTCAACCTGAAAAGACGGGTTCGACTCCCGTAGGGCCTACCATTTTCCTGCCTTTTAGCCTGATCTGGCGCGGTTTTCCGCCCATAAAGTCTCCCGCAAAGGCGAGACAATGGCGTTGATTTCACGCCAGTTTTGCCGTCTATTAAGGTTCGTTAATCGCGTTCGGGCAAAGGGGTTAGGTCCATGAGGGGTATTCTCGCCATCGCAGCTGCGTTGATCTTCGTATTCGCGCCGGCATCAGAGGCTTTCGCCGCCAAAGTCTCCAAATCGGAGATTCAGACAAAACTCTCGACCCAGGGCTATTCGGTTCAGGATGTCGGCCCGAACACGCTGTTCGTGCGCGTCGCCGATTACGATATCCGCATCGATATTCAGGGTCCGGATGGCGATATTTCCTATCGCACATGGTTGTTTGAAGTCGACGGCGCGGGCGTCAGCTACAAAGTGCTCAATCAGTTCAACAATGACGTTAAGTTCGGCCGCGTCTATATTGACGAAGACGGCGACGTCACCTTGCAAATGGATCGCAACGGCGCTGGCGGGTCATCCATCGAAAACATCGAGTCCGATTTTGATGTGTTCTTGATGCTGATCACTTCCTTTATGGATCACCTTGAATCGCAGGCTATTGCTTAAGCTGACAATCGCGCGCTGCATGAAAATTCATGCAGCGCGTAATGTTATCTAATAACCCAATTCACAACCGTGCGGCGAATTTTGATTGCCGCCGAACTAAAATAGTGCATTTTTTGCGCAGGGGTATTAGTGTTTCCGTTCAGGGAGCTTATAGTTAACAAGAATAACGACCGGCGTACGGCGTGACAGGGGCACAAGTATCATCATGGACGAGCGGTTTGGCGCATCTCGTGACGACGACAATATGTCCGAAGACGACGAAGAGCACTTCACAATCAAGGGCGTTGTAAAATGGTTTGATCCGGCCAAGGGATACGGCTTTATCATAACGGACGACGCCGATAGCGACATTCTTATTCATTCATCCTGCTTGAAAGCGGCCGGCCTTGCGACAGCACGCGAAGGCGCCAGCGTTGAATGCGAAGTGGTGCGCCGCGCAAAGGGATTGCAAGCGTCAAAACTGTTGAACATTGATGAATCTACGGCCGCGCCACTCATTCCGCCGTCGACTGTGTTGAACCAAACGCCCGCAGGTGATTTTGTTCGCGCGCAAGTGAAGTGGTTCAACCGCGCAAAAGGGTTTGGCTTTCTGACGCGCGGCGACGGCACTGAAGATATTTTCGTGCATATGGAAACACTGCGCCGCAATGGACTTGGCGAACTGACGCAAGGCGCGCGGGTTCAAGTCTCTTTCGCCGCAGGCCCCAAAGGATTGCTCGCTATTGAAGTCCGCGCCGATCAGGAAAACTAGGCGCGTGTTCGGCTGTATACTGATGGCCAGCCAACGGCTGCCATTCAGCCTGTTTTGGTGAAATCAATGGCGACCCCGGCAGGATTCGAACCTGCGACCATCGGCTTAGAAGGCCGGTGCTCTATCCAGCTGAGCTACGGGGCCGGACTCTTCGCACTATAGATTAGTGCGTCCAGGGTTTGCGGCGTCTAAACGAAAAATTGTCGGAATAGGCCTTGGGCTGGGCGACGACCTCATGCGGGGCGTCAATCCGATATGGCAGGGCGCAGCGCTCGGCATAAGCGACCGCTTCCGCCTGTGTATCGAATGAGAGCCGAACTTGCCCGGCGGCGGTCTCGTCGGCGCTGGTCCAGCCCATCAGCGGATCAATCCGGCGCGCGGCTTCAGCTTCAAATTCCAGGATCCAGCGGGCGGTCTTGGCCTTGCCCGACTGCATGGCGGTTTTCGCCGGTTTATAGATGCGTGCGAACATGACGCCGATCCCGCTTCTAGCCAGTTTTCCGAATGGTCGGGGCGGCAAGATTCGAACTTGCGGCCCTCTGGTCCCAAACCAGATGCGCTACCAGGCTGCGCTACGCCCCGACTTCGGAAGTTTCGAGCGGCTCTGATGGGTCATCTCGGCCCGGAAGTAAAGCCTTTTAGGGCGATATTGGCCCTACAGAACGCCAAGAGATGAAATCCGGCCCTAATCGATTTCGGGTAGGGCTTCGGCGTCCACATCGGTGCTGGCGGCCGCAAGCTCCAGCGGCACCGTGACGGAGCGCCGGCTCGGCGAAAGCAGCACATCAAGCGATACGAACCCCGCCTTCGCGATGGTCGCCCGATGCGGCTTGTCGAGCTTGATCATGCAGGGTGTCTCGCATTCGGCGCCGCCTTCGAGCGTCACGAGCGCGCCCGGCGGGGCCGTGTTGATCTTTAGCGTCTTGCCGCCGCCGATTGTCGCGCAGCCGGTGAGGGAGAGCCCGAGCAGCGGCGCCGTCAAAAAGTGCTTCATAGAAATCCGCATAGGTCCTCCTCGCTACTTTTGGGCGCCCGCGCCGCAGGCCGGAACAGTCATGTTCATGGACATGAAAGCGCGTTCCAGATCGATTTTCAAATCTTCAATATCTTCAAGGCCCGCATGAAAGCGGACGACCGGGCCTGCATCTTTCCATTGGGTCGCAGAGCGGTAAGTCTCCGGTTTCACATGCAGCGCAAGGCTCTCATAGCCGCCCCATGAAAACCCCATGCCGAAAAGTTTGAAAGCATTAAAGAACGCTTTGAGCGCCGGCAGGGGCATCGGTTTGAAGACCGC
>BQJG01000012.1 GCA_021604585.1 Hyphococcus sp. | reverse complement strand
GCGCGCGCGGAACGCGAGCGGTCGCAGGAGTATCTGTCGCGCATTCGCGCCGATCTCACCGTGGACATGAAAGAATTGAGCGGGCACAGAGAATTCTGGGAGCAGGTTGCAGAAGAAGGGTATGCCGCTATCCGCTATGCGGAAACGGGCGACCTGCAGGATGCACCGCAGTGGAAAATTCTCCGGGCGTTTCTCAACGCAAGCCAGTCCTGGCAGTTCACCTTCGTTGATTCGACTTATTCTGAATTACGGAGCGCCGGCGAGTTACGGCTGATTCGCGATCCCGGCTTGCGGAATGCGCTGGCGGATTATTACGTTCAGGTCATATCGCGGCGGAGCGGCCTCGGCCCCTATCATCTGCTGCCGGAATATCGGGAAATGGTGCGCGGCCGCGTCCGGTCCGATATCTTGCGATATTATTGGCAGGCCTGTTTCAAACAGGCTGCGGGCGTTCAGGAATTTATCGATTGCCCGCCGCCGGAAGGAATCTCGGATTTGCAGGAAGTTCTCGAACAAGTCGCATCGGATCAGGCAATTGTTGATGCGTTGCGATATTGGGTCGATACCCAGCGGCTCGCGGTGGAGCTTGTCGGTTTCGATCTTGGCCGGGCGCAATCGCTGATCGACCGCGTGGATAAGCTGAAATGATCCTGCGCCGCGTCATCGCTCACTTCCGCAAGCAGGAATGGACGGCCATCGGGCTCGATTTCCTGATCGTCGTCGTCGGCGTGTTTGTCGGCTTGCAGGTCAACAACTGGAACGCGGCGCGCGCGGATCGGGAATTGGAGCGCCATTACTACATCCAGTTCGCCGGCGACCTTCGAGGCGACATCGCCATGGCGAGAGAGGTCGCAGAATATACGAGACGTAACGATGCGCATGGCGATTATCTGGCGGCGGCGCTAGCCGATCCCGATTTTGTTATTGACGATCCCGACTATCTGGCGATGTCGGTTGCCCGCGCCGGTTACGCGAACTTCCCCAGAATTTCGCGCCGAACGCTCAACGAAGTGGTGAGCACAGGTAATCTGAGCCTGCTCCGCGACGAGGAAATGCGTAACGCCATCCTCGATTATTACGCGGCTGACGATCGCGAGGCCCAATGGGACAGTTTGCTGCGCAACATGCAATACGAATATAAGACGATATTCAAAGGGCTGATTTCCAGGGAAATGGAAAGACGCATCGTCCGTAATGAGGCGCTCGAGGTTAGCGCGACAACAGCGCACGCCATTCTTGAGGCGGCGCGAGAGCGCCCGGGCCTTGAAGACAGTCTTTCCAATATGGCGGCCATCGAGGCGCGGCTGCTGTCGCGAAGTCAGTCGATTGAGGCCGACGCGCAATCGGTGATGACTATCATCGAGCGCCGGACCGGCGAAAGCTTGTGGAATGACGCGAGCCCGGAGAAGCGAAAATGATCCTCCGCCGCGTCATCGCGCATTTTAAGAAACAGGAATGGACCGCCATTGCGCTCGACTTCGTCATCGTCGTGGTCGGCGTGTTTGTCGGCTTGCAGGTCAACAACTGGAATGCAAAGCAAGCGGACGCGCAACGAGGCAAAGTCTTTGTTCAACGATTGATCGAAGATCTGTCTTTCGATTATCAAACTCGGACCAGTCGTCTAGCCTACTATGACACTGTGAACGACAGCGCCATCCGGGCGATAGAATTGCTGAATGCGCCAATTCAAGACGACCGCTCGCTCCTCGTTCATACCTATCGGTCTACTGAAATTGCCTATGACGCGCAAACTCGGGCGACGTGGGACGAAATCGTTTCATCGGGTGAAATAGGGCTGTTGCCGCGCGCTGCTGTTCAGGATGGGTTGAACCTTTATTACGGCGTCGATCTCGCGGAACAGGCAAGAGGGGAGCTTTCCAATTCGAGATTGCGCACGCATGTTCGCAGCGTCATTCCGTTTCATGTTCAAGCGGCGATTCGCGCGGGATGCAGCGACATCTTTGGGAATGACGGAAGAGTCCTCGGTTTTGTGGAAGACTGCATCATTGATGTGTCAGATGAAGATATTGCCGCCGCCGCGAACATTTTGAAATCCGACGATCAGTTAATTCCTGATCTAACCTTGCACATCGCGGCGCTTTCCGGTGTTCGCAGCAATCTGAAAGGCGACATCTTTGTGATTGAGCGGTCTTTGGAACTGCTTAAGGGAGAGATCGCCCAAGATGCGTCACATTCGGATGCCCGAATTTCTGGAGATCGCCGCCCATGATCCTCCGCCGCGTCATCGCCCATTTCCGCAAACAGGAATGGACCGCCATCGCCCTCGATTTCCTGATCGTTGTTGTCGGCGTGTTTGTCGGCTTGCAGGTCAACAACTGGAACGACGATCGAAACTCGCAAGCCCGGGAGAAAGCCTACCTCATTGCCTTGAAACAGGATGTTGTCGCGATCAATGAGAGTCTTGATCGTCCTCGCGCAATCGCCGCTGGCCTGCAAGATTCAATGATCAGCGTGCTGCGGGCGATAGAAACATGTTCGCCGGAGAGCGCGACCCGGGAGGATTTTGACCGCACATTCACACAGTATCAAAATACGGTGGGCTTTCAGGTGCGTGACGCCACTTATAATGAAATGCTGTCGTCGGGAGCGCTCGCCGCGCTGGAAGATGACGATTTGAAAAAGTCGATCGCTGGATTTTTTACGGAGATCGAAAATTTCCACCGAAACGTTCCGCGCATTCGAGATAGTTTGGCGGTAGTTGATCTTATAATCTGGGAGCGTGTTCAACTTTCTACGGACGCGACGGGGAAACCGGTATTGATGGAGTACGATCTAACTGAACTCTGCCAAGATCGTGAGCTCATCAACGCAATGGTTGAAGTCATCGATATGCAAAAGGACTGGCAAACCGTATCAATGGCTATTGTCGATCGGAGCGTTGAATTAGACGCCCTTCTTGAAAAACATCTCGGTGCCGCAGCGCTGAAAAATCGGACCCGCCAATGATCCTCCGCCGCATCACGCAAGCTTTCCGCAAGCAGGACTGGTTCACGGTTCTCGTCGAGACCATGATCGTCGTCATGGGCGTGTTTCTCGGTTTGCAGGTTAACAACTGGAATGAGGCGCGCGTCGATCGCGAGCGTGGCAGGGATTACACCGTCCGCCTCGTCGCTGACCTTGAACAGGATCTCGCGGCGGCGCGCACGATGACCAGCTATTACGCGGCCGTGACCGAAAGCATCAAGACGACCGACCGGCTGCTCACGACCCCTGCCCCGGACCCGCAAACGCTGGTCGTCGCCGCCTACCGGGCGAGCGAGTTCAGCAGCAACCCATCGCAACGTGCGACCTGGGACCAGATCGTCTCATCGGGGGATCTGGGCCTGCTTCCGGACGCCGCCCTGGAAGGCGGATTGTCAGAATATTATCGGTTTCAGGACGGCAATGAAGACACCAATGCGCGGTTGCAGGACACGCCGTACAGACGAACGGTTCGTTCGCTCATTCCCTTGGCCGTGCAAACCTCCATGCGTGAAGGCTGTAGCGATGTGTATGACGACAAGCAGGTCATTGTCGGTTTCGTGACCGACTGCAATCTGGATGTCGATCCATCAATGATAAGCGAAACGGCGCAGGCGCTGACGGCCTCAGCCGACATTCGCGAATGGCTGCGCTATCAATATTCCATGGTCGCGTCGGTTCAGGTCAACAATGCCGGCAATATTTTCCAGCTTGAGCAAATCCTCAACGCTCTGTCCGGAGAGGAACCCGAATAATGATCCTTCGCCGCATCACGCAAGCCTTCCGCAAGCAGGACTGGTTCACGGTTTTTGTCGAAACCATGATCGTCGTGTTTGGTGTCTTCATCGGTCTACAAGTCAATAACTGGAATGAAGCCCGTTCGGCTGATCGTATCGAAGCGGAGTTGCGAACAGCCCTGGAACAGGACTTTGTTGAGCTGGAGACTCAACTCTCCGACAGGATTCAATCCCTCAACACCCTTGCCGGGTGCGTATCGAAACTCCTGGACATCGTCAGAACCGACGTTCCGCCCACGGATAGTGAGGCGATCATTGCGCTGTTGAATAAGACATCGAATATACCCCGGCTTCCCTCGCCGCCCGTATCCTATGTCGAGGCCAGTTCAGCAGGCAGGCTGTCCACGCTGTCGGATCCAGAACTGCGCCGCGCCCTTAGCCGGTATGGACAAGCGGTAGAGCTATATCAGTTCGCCCTTCCGATGTTTAGTGATCCAATCGTTGGAAGAAGCTCTCTGTTTGCCCAGGCGATCCGAATATCTAGTGACCTTGAAGTCACGAAAGACCCCGATGGCGGCATCGAAGGATATGACTGGGAAATTCTGAAAAACGCAGATTATGATGTTCAAATGGCGCTCCTCTGGGCCGTGTCGGGAGAACAACTGGCGCTGCGGCAACTCAATGAAGTGGAAACGATATTGGAGCTTCTCGGCTCGGAGCGCGCCCGATGATCCTCCGCCGCATCACCGAACACGTCAAAGCGCAGAACTGGTTCGCGGTGGCGCTGGATTTTATCATCGTCGTCGTCGGCGTTTTCATCGGTATTCAGGTGTCGAACTGGAATGATGTGCGAGATGCGCAGCTTAGTGAAGCGCAATATCTTGAGCGCTTCGCCGATGATATAGAACTGACGATTGCCCATATTCGCGAAGAGCGCGTATTCGCGACAAACTCTCTTGAAGCGATCGAAAAATTTACGACCCAATTATATAGCAGTGGGGTATCCGATAAAGACCTCGTCGCGGCGACGAATGGATATCTCACAACTGGCGCGTTCTTTGCGAATTTTAGCCCTAACCGGTCAACTTTTGACGACCTCATTACAACCGGAAACTTTGATATTATCGCAGATGAAGCGATCCGAACTGGCCTTACAAGTCTCCACGCGCGGTATGACTCGGCGCGATACACCATTGAAAGCAACATATCGTGGGTGCAACAGGGCGAAGACCGGATTTATTACGGGTTCGATGCGTTTCGCTATGATGTACGAACGCAGAAACTGTTCAAAGATGAGACGCAAGTAAGCCTTGCCGAAAATGTCCGCGAAAACCGGGAGCTTTTAAGGCGACATGCGGCGTTTCACTACTGGTTAAAAAACAGGTCGATTGAGTTGTATGACCAGGTCGAACCACAGGCGCAGGCCGTGCTCGACCTGATCCAGGCAGAACTGGAGAGCCGCTAATGCTCCTTCGCCGCATCACCGAACACGTCAAAGCACAGAACTGGACCGCCGTCGCGCTCGATTTCCTGATCGTTGTCGTCGGCGTTTTTATTGGTATCCAGGTGGCGAACTGGAATGACGCGCAAGCGGAAAGCCGCCGATCTCTTCAGTCACTCAAAGAACTGCGCTCCGACTATAAAGATATTTCGGTAGTTACAGACGAGCTTGTCGGATTTTATGAAGGCGTCATCAGCGATCTGCAGGTTGTGGTCGCAACGCTCCATTCAGGCGAGTTCAATGACGAAGCGAGGGGAGCGGTGATCCGGGCGCTAAGCTACGGAGACGTCTTTGGAGATCCGCCGCCGCCCTCCGGCACCTTCCGTGACTTACAAAGCGCTGGCGAACTTCGCCTCATTACTGACAAGGCGCTGCGCCTTCGTTTAATTGAATACGACCAGAGTCTCGACACGATCAACCAGTCGAACGCTGCGATCACCGATATGATGACGCCTTTCGTCGCAGCGTTTCGGCGTCATTCTCGTCTTTCGACCGGCTACCAATTGCCGGAAGGAGATGACTTCAGTTTTATTGACGCCGAGCTTCCTCCTGTCGTCGACGCCGATTATGCGGCGCTCCTGTCAGACTCCGAATTTCGCATTGCTTCTGAACAATATCTGCGGCTGCAGGTAGGACGATATTTCAATGCAAAGGTCGCGCAGAGTAAAGTGCATCAAATCCAGACAATGATAGACAGCAACCTTACGGGTGCAAACTAATGCTTCTCCGCCGCATCACCGAACACGTAAAGGCCCAGAACTGGACTGCCGTGGCGCTCGATTTTGTCATTGTCGTCGTCGGCGTTTTTATTGGTATCCAGGTCGCCAACTGGAATGATGGGCGTTCGGATCGCGCTCGGGAATCCGCTATCATCGAAGCGCTTAAGCAGGATTTTCGAAAGCTCGACGGTTGGGTGAGTTCGAATATTGAATCGCATGAACGCGGTATTGATGGACTTACGGTAATCGCTGACGCTATCGATGCTGGAAACTTGCCGCAAGACAAGCGGCAGCGTTTTGAAAACGGATTGCGCTACGGCTATATCAATTCGTCTTTTCCAGCTTCCGCAACGCTGAATGAAATCACCGCGAGCGGTCAATTATCGCTGATCCGCGATCAGGAATTGCGCAGCGCCCTCGCGACGTATGACAGCTTCCGTGCTGCTTCATTCCGAACTTCATCTGATATCCGTTCGATAGCGGTTGCCTACATGCCCGCATTCACATCGAGGTTTCGTTATAACCGACAGCGTGAATTTGTTGACGTCGATGATGATAGCGCCCGCAATTGGACGTACACGGCCATTGGCGATTACGACTTTGACGCAATGGCCGATGATCCAGGGTTTTATGAGGCTGTCGAGGAATTGCGCGAGACGCAAATCTTATGGCTGAACTGGCAGCGCGCGACGCAAACGCGCCTGCGCCAGGTTCGAGACCGTCTGGGCGATCCAGCCCCAGGGGAAAACAAATAATGCTCCTCCGCCGCATCACCGAACATGTAAAGGCGCAGAACTGGACCGCCATCGCGCTTGACTTCGTCATTGTCGTTACCGGCGTCTATTTGGGCCTACAAGTTCAGGAATGGTCGGTCGAACGAGATCGCCAGCGCAGCGAAGGTCAATATTTGACGCGATTGCACAGCGAAGTCGTGCAATTGATCGAAGACAGACGGATATACGACGCCAGCCGTCCTGAGCGCGCCGCGCTATTGCTGGATATTGTCGACGCGTTGCAAAGCGGCGACGGCAGAGGCTCGCTGTCGGCGAGGCATTGCCTTATCATTAGCGCTTCAACCTACACGACTGTGCCGCCCGCGGAATTGCCGACAGCGATGGAAATGCTCTCCGCAGGTCGGCTCGAACAGATCGTATCGTCCGAAGTCCGTCTCGCCGTATTGGAATTCTCTCAGCAAGTCGCACGCGCAACGCATCTGATCGACGTCATCGACGCGCGAATGAGTGATCTCGTCGTCAAACATCCGGACAAAATCAAAGCGGGCGTGACGATTGATGAATCGTTTCTGGACGGCGTAGAGGAAAATAATGATTGCGACTTCCAATCCATGCGGACGGATCCGCACTTCATGAATGATTTGACCATGAATGCATACCGATATCAGGGTTACGTAAAACGCGGCATCTTACCTGTCTCTGCAAAACTGGGCGCGCTCCATGCCGTTCTTGACGACGCGTTATCGTTCCGTCACGAGGAAAACTTATGATCCTTCGCCGCATCACCGAACACGTAAAGGCCCAGAACTGGACCGCCGTCGCGCTAGACTTCGTCATTGTCGTGGTCGGCGTTTTTATTGGTATCCAGGTGGCGAACTGGAATGCGGCGCGCGCGGACCGTGACCTCGCCGATCGTTATGTAGCGCAATTGGCCGACGACATCGGTTCGGATATCGCCGATATGGAAAACGGAATAAAGACATCTGAATGGCGTTACGCTGCCCTTTCAACGCTGCTGGATAAAGCGGACTTGCCGCAGCCGGATAGCGTCGTCAATCCGGAGCGGGAAATTATGTTGCCCGCCATGGTGTTCAAAAACGATCACCCCTCGGCGTTGATCAATGCGGCTTATTATACGAGATTTTTAGACAGCGATCGGCCAGCTTATTCGTCGTTAGTCAGTTCAGGAGACGCTAATCTTCTTGCCAACATGGCGTCATTTCACTGTATCCAGTCCTATTATGCCGCTCACGACGAAACCAGAAAACTAGAAGACCGAGTTCTGCTTTTTCGCACGGACCTTGTGCGCGCCCAGCATGATGCTGGCGTGTCGATTGCCGGCGATCTGACAGAAGTGGAAATAATCGACAAGATAAAAACAAACGAACCGCTTGCGGCGGCAATGGCGAGCTACCGGGTTTTTTCCTATCTTCATATTGATGCGCTGCAGAGCCTGCACAATCGGGCGCAAGGATTATTGGCGGCGCTGGAGACCGGCGGGTCCGATTGCGGATATAATGAGGCGGCTTCTTTATGATCCTTCGCCGCGTCACAGACGCCTTCCGCCGTCAGGACTGGTTCACGGTCTTCATCGAAACCATGATCGTCGTGCTCGGCGTATTCCTCGGCCTACAGGTCAATAACTGGAACGAAGCGCGTCAGGATCGCGCCGACGAGACTATATTCTTGCATCGCTTGCATGATGATCTGCAACATGGTGAGGCGCTTACCGCACGGTTGAGGGATGTCCGTCTGCGGCGCGCTGGTATATTGATCGAAGCAACGGATGTGGTTTTCGAACGAACGGATGAGCCTGCTCTCGATGCAGAGCAATGCAGGGTGATTGGATCATCGCATTATTATAACTTTGCCGCGCCGCAGCTTCCCTCAGTAATGGAGCTAATAAGTTCAGGGCGGATGCAAATTCTGCGTGACGCGGAGTTATGGGCGGCGCTGATCCGCTTTCAGCAGACACGCGAGGCGATTGTCCTCATGATCGACTTGCAGACACAAGGCGCCATCGACCTCCCGTCGAAGTATCCTGACCTCATTCAATCAGAAGCGCTATTTGACCAGAAGACTCGTGAGGTGCAATCAAAATATCAGTGTGATCTTGCGAAGATGCGGCAAAGCCAGCAATTCCTGAACGATTTATCCAGCGCCTCCGATCGGAACGATGCGTATCTGCGCGACGGATTGGCCCCGTGGAGCGATCAATTTGATGAAGTCCACAACCTAGTGGATCAAGCGCTGGGCGTCGTTCACCCAACCGGGAGCCTCGCCCAATGATCCTGCGCCGCATCACCGAACACGTCAAAGCGCAGAACTGGTTCGCGGTTGGACTCGATTTTCTGATTGTCGTTATTGGCGTGTTTGTCGGCTTGCAGGTCAACAACTGGAATGAGGCGCGGGCAGAAAATAACAGGGCGACCAACTACCGCGAGAGCCTCGCATCGGACCTTCAAAATGATATCGGCAGGATGACAAATGCGATTGCGTTGAAAAACCAAGTGATTGAATTTGGCCGAACGGCGCTTAACGCTGCGCGCAACAAGCAAACTGACGATCCCTGGCCGGTTATCTATGCTTTCTTTCAAGCCAGTCAGGCGGGCGGTCCGGTTACTGTCAATACGACATATCAGGAACTCACCAGCTCCGGTGAAGTGCGCCTGATTGATGAACTTGATGTACGACAGGAACTTGCCAATTATTATACCGAGACTAACCTTAACGACATCATCAGCGTGCTGCCCGTCTATCGTGAAGCCGTCCGAGGGCTGGTTCCGTTTGATGTTCAGGAATATATCTGGGAACATTGCTACCTTACCGGGGTGAACAACCAAAAACTCTTGCCATGCGAGCCGCCAGCAACGGCTGACCACTTATCGGAAGTTGCATCGCACCTGGTCGACGATCAGCAATTGGTTCGGCATTTGAGGTTCTGGCTTTCAAATGAAACCGCTTCTGTATTGATCCTTGAGCAAAGGCGCAAAGATGCCGAAAGTTTGCGGGAAGCGCTGTTAAAACCATGATCCTCCGCCGCGTCATCGCACACTTCCGCAAGCAGGAATGGACCGCCATCGCGCTCGACTTTGTCATTGTCGTCATGGGCGTGTTTGTTGGTTTGCAGGTGAACAACTGGAACGAGGCGCGCGGCGAACGCGCGAAGGAATACGGCTATCTTGTTCGTCTCCACGAAGACCTGCAGCAAAGCATCGCAACCATTGATCGCACGGTCAGTTTGCTGGAAAGGCAGGCCGCCGGCCAGAGTCTTTTTCTCGAGGCGCTTGACCAATGCGCGGTCGCGCCTGAGGCCAGCGCAGAAATTGACTACGCAATTTCAACCCTTGGCTATATCAACGCACCGATATTTTCGAGCCGCACCTATGACGAACTCACGTCCAGCGGCTCATTTGTCATCATTCAGAACGAAGACATCAAGACCGGTCTTTCGGATGTCGTCAGACGGGTTACGCATATGAATCAGTCTGTCGAGAATGTCTATCGGATAACGGAACATCATCGATTCACCGTTGAGGAAAATGTTCTGTTTTTAGACGTAACGCCCTATGACGAATACGGGTCAATGGCCTCCGTCGAATACGACATTGAGGAATTGTGTAAAAACAGGAAGGTGGCCTCCGCCGTGTCTGCAATCCGGCTGCAAACGGTCGATCGGCTTCAGGCGTATCGCGCGCTCGCATCGCTTTACCGAAAGCTGACGCCGACGATTGAAGATGAAGTCGCAGCGCGCTGGGGCCGGACGATTGACGCCGCCTCCGCCGCCGGACCGGAGGTCGCCCCATGATCCTTCGCCGCGTCATCGCACACTTCCGCAAGCAGGAATGGACCGCCATCGCGCTCGACTTTGTCATTGTCGTCATGGGCGTGTTTGTCGGCATTCAGGTTTCGAATTGGAATGAAGGTCGCGCCATGGATGCGCGCGCGACCGGTTATTTGCAGAGGATTCATGATGATCTTGGGATCGACATCCTCAATTATGGTAGCGAACTCATTTTTCGCCAGACTGTCGCCGAAGAAGGCGTTCTTGCCCTATCGGCGGAAAGCAACGGCGATAGCGAGGCGGATTGGCGCCGTTTAAGGGCCTTTTTTAACGCCAGCCAGATGAGCGGGCGGCCAAACATTGATACGACTTATGCGGAACTCACGAGCAGCGGCGAACTTGCACTGATTGCAAACGAGGATCTTCGTGCAGGACTGTCACGGTACTACACCGTGGCGGGCGCTAACCCGGCCTTACAGGGTATGCCAGCTTATCGCGAGACAGTGCGCGGAATGATACCCGCAACTATCCAGCAAGTGCTCTGGCGCGAATGCTATCGGGCCGATGGTGATGCATTTCAGGAGTTCATAGCGTGCGAACCGGCGGTCGACGCCAATCTTGTGAGCAAAGCGGTCGAACGGATGGCCACATCCGAACGCTTGCGCGATGAGCTCAATTATTGGATTTCGACGCAGGAAGTCGCTGCAATTATTATAGAAAGCAGGCGCGAACAAGCGGAAGTGCTGCAATCGATCATCGCCTCTGAACTGAACGATAACAATTCGGAAAAACAATAATGATCCTGCGCCGTATCACCGAACACGTCAAAGCGCAAAACTGGTTCGCGGTAGCGCTCGATTTCCTGATCGTCGTTGTTGGGGTTTTTGTTGGCCTGCAGGTTTCCAATTGGAATGAAAACCTGGCCGAAAAAGATCTGGAAAAGCGGTACGCAACCTACCTGCACGAAGAAATCAATGGGAATATAGAATATTTCACCGATCGGACGATTAAGTACGAAGAGTCTCAAAACACGCTCATTGGCTACTATGATTATTTGACCGGGAGCCGCAACCAGCCGCCTGCGGATGAAGAATTGCGCGGCGTCTTGTGTAAATTCGGCATCAATCGCTACGGGTCGACAAACTCCAGCGTTTACGATGAACTTGTTTCGTCAGGCCGCCTAAGCCTAATCGGCCATTGGACAGCGCGCGAAGCATTGAATGACTTTCGTGAGAAACTAGCGGGGTCGAACGCTTCCATGGCTGTGGCGGATACGCCGTTGCAGCGTGGATATCAAAAGCTGGATCGATTTCTCATACGCAAAACAAACCTAACGGAAAACGCTGCGGATAGTTGCATTTTACAATATACGTTGTTGGAGGGGGATGCCTCAGCGGCTGCGGTTATCGCCGAAATTCAAACGCTCGAACTTGTTTACCTGATCAATTTTAAGCGCTTGTTGGATTCTGCGGTATCGACTCGAGAGGCTTTGCAGGATGGCTATCCGCATATTCAGGCTGGCCAGGACATGGCGGAGACTGACCAATGATCCTCCGCCGCGTCATCGCACACTTCCGCAAGCAGGAATGGACCGCCATCGCGCTCGATTTCCTGATCGTCGTGGTTGGCGTGTTTATTGGTATTCAGGTCGCCAACTGGAACGCAGCGCGTGCGGATCGCGAGCTTGGCCGGGACTACACGCACCGCCTCATATCAGACCTCGAACAAGACCTCGCAGACGCGCGCTCACTGTTCGGGTACTATGGCCATGTCCTCGACAGCGTTGTTGAAACGGATCGCTTACTGTCCTCTCCCGGCTCTGACGCGCAGGCGCTCATCGTCGCCGCTTATCGGGCGAGTGAGTTCAACAATAATCCGCCAAACAGCGCCACATGGGACGAAATTGTTTCATCGGGACAGATTGGCCTCCTGCCCAGCGGCGCCATCGAAGGCGGGCTTTCGGATTATTATAAATTCCAGGCTGCGAATGATGACGTTAACATCAGGCTGATCGACTCGCCCTACAGGCTGGCGGTGCGGTCGCTTATTCCCCTGCCGCTCCAACTCGCCATCAGAGAGGGGTGCAGCGACGATCTGGACGACATTAATGTCGCAAGAGATTTTATGTCTGAATGCGTGCTCAATATCGACGCGTCTATCATCAATAAGGCTGCCGAAACGCTGCGGTCTTCACCGGCGCTCCACGAAAGCCTCCGTCATCAATACACCATGGTCGCCTCCGTGCAGATCAACAACAGGGGCAACATCGTCTTGCTTGATCGGGTGCTTGGCGTGCTCAACGCAAAGGACTCCGAATAATGATCCTCCGCCGCGTCATCGCGCATTTCCGCAAACAGGAATGGACCGCCATCGGACTCGATTTCCTGATCGTCGTGGTTGGCGTGTTTATTGGTATTCAGGTCGCCAACTGGAATGAAACCGTCAACGACCGTCAGCGAGAAGAGGCCGTGCTGCGCGCCATGATTGAAGATATCGACGCCACAAGCACCTATCTGCAAGAGCGTCTCGACATCAATATTGACGGAAGCAAAAGCCTGAAAGGCCTCGCCGATCATATAGACGCTCGCACAGCCCCTCTGGAGCTGCCAGAAATCGACGATCATGTCTTTCTCGGATTTTATCAGTATCCCAGCGTTTCGCTAACACTGACGACATACGAAGAACTGAAGAACACCGGTAAGCTGGATCTTATTCGCGACCAGGATCTGCGTAAACGATTGCAGCTTCTGGAAGGCGCGATTGGCGCCCTCGGTGCGAATGCGGGCCAGATTGAAGAGCTGACACTCGGCACAACGGATGAATATCTGCTCCAACATTATGATCTTCGCGGCATCGTTCAGCAGAAAATCGGCGCCACCCCCTCATTTGTAGAGTGGGTTGATCCGGCGGAGAACCGCGTCGACATCAGCGCGATTTTTGACGACCCCTATTTCATGAATCTCATCCTCCATCGCGCCAGACTCAATACAGCCTATCAACGCGATGCGGCTGGACTCATCACCGAGCTCGCGGAAATTAAGTCGTTGATAAAAAGCAAGATCAAACGCGAGGCCCAACAATGATCCTCCGCCGCGTCATCGCGCATTTCAAGAAACAGGAATGGACCGCCATCGCGCTCGATTTTTTAATCGTCGTTGTCGGCGTGTTTGTCGGTTTGCAGGTTAATAACTGGAACGAACGCCTGGCCGAGCGGGATACGGAAGCGCGCCTTTTGACATATCTGGCTGAGGATCTGCTAGCTGACAAGGCCGCGATCGAACGCGCCGCCAATTCCGCAGAGTGGCGCATGTCCGCGCTCGATTATGTTCTGCATGAAGCCTCGGGGGCCGCCATGCCGGCGACGTTGCTCACTGAAACCGGCTCCGATCCGGTGCGAGAGATCGCTCGCTTCGATGTGAACCCGCCCTACGCGATCAACAAGGCCATGACGCTAACCCGCCTTCTGGACGGAAATCGCACAGCATATGAGGCGATGATCAGCACCAGCGGCATCGAGACCATCACCAACCGGTCGCTGGTTCGCCAGATCCAGCAATATTACGCCAGGGTTAATCTCGTGAACAATTTCGAAACGCGGCTGATTTCAACCCGTGAAAAGCTGTTTGACGCGCAGATCGCCGCCGGTTTCTCTTTTGAAGACACAACGCCGCCGGAGCGAATCATTGAGCTTCTCCGCAACGACGACGCCCTGATGGCCGTCACCAAGGATTACTGGTCATTTACCCATGAGCATCGGCATCTTTTGGCTGACGCGGCGAACCGCGCTGACGCGCTCCTCACGGAGATCGAAAAGGAACGTCGCCAATGATCCTCCGCCGCGTCATCGCCCACTTCCGCAAACAGGAATGGACCGCCATTGCGCTCGATTTTGTCATCGTCGTTGTCGGTGTGTTTGTCGGTATTCAGGTTTCAAACTGGAATGGCGCGCGCATCGACCAGCAGCGCGCGCAAAACTATCTCGAACGCATCGGCGCCGATCTTGACGCCGACATCGCGATGATCGACGACCGCCTGAAATTCTGGAGTCAGGTCGCCGACTATGGCGCGCTGGGTCTCGACTACGCCGAAACACGCGACGCCGGGGAACACACGCAATGGGAATTGCTGCTCGCCTATTTTCAAGCCAGCCAAGTGGCCGAACTGGCCCTGACGCGGACAACTTATGAAGAACTCAAAAGCGCGGGTGAATTGGGGCTGATCGCCGATCCCGAATTTCGCAATGAGCTCAGCAGTTACTACATATTCACCGCATCCGCATCCGTCACCGAACGCCCGCCCTATCGCGAGCATGTCCGCGGCGTCATTCCACTCTCGATTCAAAGCTATATCTGGGGAAATTGCTACGAGTCCAATGGAGCCGACTGGCAAGGAATGTTTCCGTGTGCATCGCCGATTGACGAAGCGCGTGCCGCCGGGATTGTCGATGCGATCAGCAAGGATGCAGCGCTGATGGCTGAGTTGCGTTACTGGATGTCGAGCATGCATGTTTCGAGTTTAATTGGCGGCGGCCGGCTTGATAGAGCAACCGCCATGCGCCAGTCGGTAAACGAACAACTTGCAAAATGATCTCCCGCCCGAAATCATCGTGACGGGCCATAAAGCGCAAAACCGATCAAGCGGAGGCAAGGCTTTGCATCCATCATCGCCGGGCTTTATGGGAGTTTCGTTATGGAACCGGTTCGCAAAACCGTTTGGTATATCGAAAGCCATTTCGCCGAGCCTGTCAGCCTTGACGACGTCGCCTCGGTTGCGGGGCTTTCGCGTTTCCATCTGTCACGCACATTTGCGCAATTTACTGGCAGATCGGTGACGGCATATTTGCGCGCACGGCGCCCGACGGAGGCGGCGAAAATGCTGGCGGAAAGCAACAGCGCCATCGTCGATGTCGCTCTTGCCTGCGGTTACGGCTCTCATGAAGCGTTCACACGCGCCTTTCGCGATCAATTCGGCGTCACGCCGGAAAGCGTTCGCAAGACGCGCAGTCTTGAAACCCTTGCGCTTATGGAGCCTTTCATCATGCCCGATATCAAACCCTACCCTCTCGCCAGGCCGGCGATCAAAAAGGCCGGCCCATTTCTTCTCGCGGGCCTGCGCGAATTCCGCACCTTTGACGAACGCGCCGGCATTCCCGGCCAGTGGCAACGCTTCGGGCCGCATATCGGCGCGACGCCGGGCGAAATTTCAGGAACCGCATACGGCGCCTGTTTCCAGCCGGCGAACGGTGAGGAAGGGTTCGACTATGTGACAGGCGTTGGCATGACGTCGCTCGACGACATTCCCGAACGGCTTTCCGGCGCGCGTATTGAGAAGCATCGCTTCGCCGTTTTCCCTCATAACGACCACGTCTCGACCATCGGCGCGACCTGCAACGCCGCGTTCAATGACTGGATTCCAGCGTCAGGCGAAAAACTGCATGAGGGCCCGCTCTTCCTGCTTGAAGTTTACGGGCCGAACTTCAATCCTGCGACCGGCCGGGGCGGCATTGACGTGTGGCTGCCGCTGAAGGGGTAGCTGGAAATTGGAAACTGGAAGTCAAAACAGCAGGCAGCACGGGCATGCTGTTCCGGCTTCTCATTTCCGGCGCTGATCGCCGCGCCTTACCCGTTTGTCATCAACGCCCTGAAAATTCATCGCTTTCGCCCTGTTTCCGCCGTCTTTGCCTGCGATTTGGCGCTGTTTGCCGGGCCCATGCACTTCGCTATAACGGGCCAGTATAAGACTTGCATGAGCCTGGCATCGGCCAGCATGAGTGATGCGAGCGCGGTGCGGGTAACGGGTTTCGATGGCGAAAAAGCAATATGACAAAAGCGGACTCGCCGCGGTGATCGCCGGGCTCGGACGCGATTTGAAGCGCGGCGCAGCGGCGTTTCACGGCGACTTTTTAAAGCTGTTCGGATTTGCGCCGAAACCACCTGTTAAAGACCCCTATACCGAAAAAACCAAATATCCGATTGCGCCCGGCGACGGGAAAGCCTGGCGCAATCTGTGGGGATCGATCGCGCTTTCCCTTGTTTCCATCGGATTTCTCGGCGCGAGCATCGCTTTGGGACTCGCCTTTGTCGTGATGGCGCCGCGGGTGCCGGAAGGCGCCGATTTGTGGAACGTCAACCGGCAAGCGGCGATCATCGTTCTTGACCGCAATGGCGAGGAAATCGCTGCCCGCGGCGCGCGCTATGGCGAGCATGTAGACCCGGCGGAACTGCCCGAACATCTGATCAAGGCTATTCTGTCTACGGAGGATCGCCGGTTTTACGAACATGGCGGCGTTGATGTGCGCGGCACGCTGCGCGCGGCGCTGGCCAATACGATGGCCGGCGGAGTGGTCGAAGGCGGTTCAACCATCACGCAGCAGCTTGCGAAGAATTTGTTCCTGTCGCCGCGCCAGACCTATGAGCGCAAGGCGCGCGAGGCGCTGCTCGCTCTGTGGATCGAGGGACACTACTCCAAGGACGAAATCCTTTCGCTCTATCTCAACCGGATTTATCTCGGCGCCGGGGCTTATGGCGTCGAATCAGCGTCTCAAACGTATTTTGGCAAATCGGCGCGCGATGTAACGCTGGCCGAAGCCGCCATGCTCGCCGGCCTGCCCAAGGCGCCGTCAACCTATGCGCCGACGCAGAACCCGCTGGGCGCGCAGCGCCGCGCCGCTACGGTGCTCGACAATTTGCTGGAGATCGGCGCCGTCGAGCCGTTCGATGCGCGCGAGGCGCGGATGAACCCGCCGGTGATCATCAACCAGAATGTCGATTCCGGGCTTGGCTATTTCTTCGACTATGCTGCCGCACAGGCAAAGCTGCTGGCGCCAAACGCAAAAGGCGACGTGATCGTTCGCACCACCATCGACCAGAAGTTACAGCGCGACGCGGAAGCCGCCGTCAAAACCGCGATGACGGTCGAGGCGCGCATCAAAGGCGCCGATCAGGCGGCCCTTGTTGCTTATGATCAGTCGGGCGCCTTGCGCGCCATGGTGGGCGGGCGCGACTATAAAGAAAGCCAGTTCAATCGCGCCGTGCAGGCCAAACGGCAACCCGGTTCGGCGTTCAAGCCGTTCGTTTATGTGGCGGCGATGGAAGCGGGATTAACCCCCAATTCGCGCTTCATCGATCAGCCGATCGACATTGGCGGCTGGCGGCCGACCAATTACACGCCGGGTTATGCGGGCCCCGTTCGCCTTACCGAAGCGCTGGCGAAGTCGATCAACACCGTCGCCGTGCAAGTGACCGAACAAATCGGCCGCGGCAAAGTTGTCGAAGCCGCCAAACGGCTCGGCATCAAATCGGAAATCGCGCCTCATCGCTCCATTGCGCTCGGCGCCGTTGACGTGACGCTTGAAGAGCTGGTTGGCGCTTATATTCCGTTTGCACGCGGCGGCCTCTCGCCAAAGCCCTACGCCATCGAGTCGATTGAAACCCGCGACGGCGTCATCCTTTACGATCATGGCGGCGACCAGCCGGAGCGCGTCATGACCGCCGAAGTTTCAAAGAAAATGAATCACTTGCTCTATCAGGTGATGCTGAACGGCACTGGCGCGCGCGCCTCGCTCGGACGGCGCCAGTCAGCGGGCAAGACCGGCACCACCAATGACTGGCGCGACGCATGGTTTGTCGGCTACACGCCGCAACTGATCGCCGGCGTCTGGGTCGGTAATGACGCCTATACGCCCATGGAGAAAGTCACTGGCGGCACGATCCCCGCCTCGATCTGGAAAGAGTTCATGTTGTCGGCGCATCAGGGTTTGCCGTTACTTGCGCTCGACGGCGCCTATCCGGCGGTGTCTTACGCGTCGGAACCGGTGCTGCTTGATTTCTATGCGGATGTTTCGCGCGGTCTCAACCGCGTCCGCCGCGATGGCGATGAACGCCGGGGAAGACGGCGGCGTTAAACCTTATTCCACAACTTAATCCACCCAAATAACGCCGCCTCCGCGCCGGCGAGCCATGGCGCAAAGTGCGACACCTGCACATGCGCGTTTTCGGCGAGCGAATGCAGGCCCGGCATATTGCCGGTGGGCGAGGCGATCGCGAACCAGTCGAACACTTTCATCGGACGGCCATAGGTCCATACGGTCACCGGGCCGGTCACCGCCAGAAACACAATCATCGCCGCCAGCGCCCAGAGCAGCAGGCGTGACAGATGCTCCGTACGCGTTGCAGGCGGCGTCGCGGTCAACACCCGCCACGCCGCATAAGCGACGAGCGCCGGCGTCGCGACGACGCCCCAGCCTACATGATTCCAGATCGCCGCGATCAAGACCGACCGTTCCGCGGTGACGTCAATGGCCGCGCCGCCCAAATAGAGCCAGACAATCAGCGCCAGTCCGGCCGCAACGACCGCCAGCGCAAGCAGGCTTTTCACTGACGGAGAAGGGTTGGCGTTATCCGGTTGCAGCATCACGCGGCCCTTTTGGTTTTGAGGTGTTCAATCTGCGCGGCGAGCCAGTCGCGATGGCGTTCGAGTTTGGCGATGAATGTTGTGTCCGATGGCGCCGAGGCGAGCGTGTCTTCTATCCACAGCCGCAGAATTTTCTCCTGCAACACCAGCCATGAAAAAAGGTTGCGGTCTTCGCCATGGGTTCGGATCATAAACATCGCTCCTTTACTCCTCCCCATTTATGGGGGAGGTGGATTCCGCACTAAAACCCTTGCCGCCAGCTCACCGCCGCTTTGAAATTGCGTCCCGGCTGACTGACGCCGGCGGCGACGATCTCGTAATCCTTGCCGGTGACGTTATCGACGCCGAGATCAATGCGCAGGCCTTTTAAGCCCCCCACCGTGGGCTCCCACACCGCGTAAATATCGCCGACGACATAGCCGTCGCGCGCATCGCTTGGCGTGTTCACCTTGTCAAAGTCCGACGCGATATTGACGCGCCCGCCGATGCGGAAATCGCCATCTGCGAATTTTATCCCGCTGTCGATGAAGATCATGTCCGGCGAGAGAATGCCCACATAATCGCCACTTGTTATATCGCGCCCGTCAATAGTCGAGAAATTGCCGCGCAGATAGAAATAGTGGCTGTCGTAATAGGCTTCGACTTCGACGCCGTCGAGTTCGGCATTGGTGACGTTGACGTTGCGCGAAAAGTTGCCGAACGCCTCACCCGTGCCGCAGACGGGCGCCCCGGGGAACAGTTGGTCCGGCGTCAGGAAGCAGGTGAACGGAATGTTGACTTCCAGATCGATGAGATTGGTGATGTCGGAATTGAAGTAAGACCCCTTCGCGGTGAGGCTGTCGCCCTCGAAGAAAACGCCATCCAGATCAAATCCGGCGCCCACTTCCCATGTCTGCGATTCTTCCGGCACGAGGTCAGGGTTCGGAATGAAAAAGTTGGTGACGAAGGCCGGCGGACCGAACGGGCCGAATGGTCCCGGCACGGATAGATTGGGAATCTGGAAGTGAATATTGTCGGCGTAAATCTCGTTGAAAGACGGCGCGCGGAACGCCTCCGACCAGTTGCCGAAGAAAATCAACTCCGGGATTGGCTTGTAGCTGGCGCCGATTTTTGGCGAGACCGCTTCGTCGCGCGTCGACGGCGCACCCACCGCATCATTTTCAAACCGGTCCCAGCGCACGCCGGGGATGATCGTGAAAACGCCATAAGAGCCGGTGAACGCCAGTTCGCCCTGCGCAAACGCGCCATAGAATTTCGCCGACGCATCGGGAACGCCGCCGCGCGTGCCATCCGCCGTCATGTTGTCGCGCCCGGTCTGATCGTCGCGATAAAACTCGCCGCCATAGGTCAAGGTCAGCGACGCCGGGCCCATATCAAAGCGCGAGCGGTTGTCGAGCGAGACGCCGACCGTTTCCACTTCGCGCATCACAATACGCGCACTGTCGGCCTCATCTTCGGTGACGGTGTTGCGGGTGAAATAGCCGACCAGATTGGCGTCGATAAGATCCGATGACGGGTTATAGTTGATGGTTCCCTGCAGCGTATTAGAATCGATATCGCGGAAGACGTTTTTATTGCCCGACCCCGGCAAATTATTGCCCTGCGGGTTGTTCGGGTCGACGCTGTCGCCGCCATACCGCATCCACGATGCTGATAGCGTCCACTCTTCGCTCGGCCGGAACGTCGCCTTTAACAAAGAGGAAAGCGACTTGTCGTCAGCGGGCAAGGTCAGTCCGCTCCCCAACTCAATGTCGCCTGCATCGCGCAAGGTGAAATTGCCGACCACATCGAATTTTTCGTCATCGCTGCGCCAGACGCCGGTGGCGCCGATACGAAATTCATCATTGACGCCCTGATAGCCGCTGGCGGCTTTTACGCCCGCCGTTTCGCCTTCTTCGAGCATGTCGGATGCGGTAATCGTCCGTACCGCAATCACCCCGCCCAACGCGCCTGATCCGTAAAGCGCCGATGTGGGACCACGCACCACCTCGACTGCGCGGATGAGATCCGGATCGACAAAGAAACGGCCATCATGACCAGAGAGAAAGCTCTGCCGCGCGCCATCGAACAACACCAGCACGCCCTCGCCCGAAAGCCCGCGCACATCCGGCGTCTGGCCGGTGCGGCGCGGACCGCCGCCGATCGAAGCGCCGGGCACGGCATCGAAAATGTCGGCGATCGTCGAAGGGCTGAAGTCTTCGATGATATCCTGGCCGATCACCGTCACCTGTCCCGCATAATCGAAGGCGGCGATCGGGTTGCGGGTAGCAAACACGGTGATCTCATCGGGCTGCGCCGCAGCGGCGGCGCCCGGCGTGATCGCAGTCCCTACAAAGGCGACACCCGCCAACATCGCGGCGCACGCGCCATTCATCAAAAACTGTCTCATCGGCCCCTCTGTTACGCATTCCATGACTGTTGAGAATGATTCTCAATTTTGTGAGTAGCATCGGCTTTTTGCGATTGCAACTTAGAATCATTCGCATTACAGAGAAAACTCAACATCAACGGCGGGGCGCAACCAACCAACCTGAAATGAGCGCGCTTGCTCTGTGGCATGCCGCCCTCAAGGCCGCCCGCCTTTTGCCCGGCGCCACGCGCCGCCGCTGCGCCAGCAAAACGACCAAAGGAAGCAACATGACTGTAAGATTTTTTGCCGCACTCGCCCTCACCGCTTCGCTCAGCGCCAGCGGATGCGCGACCGTTCCCGCCGAATCAGCATCAAACGTGCAACCGGCGGCGGCGACTGAAGCTCAGTTTCAAGCCGACCGCAAAGCGATCCTCGCCATGGCCGGCAATTATCACGTCACCTTTGATTTCATTGAGACGGTGTCGTTCGATGCTGACTATGAATTGAAAGACCGCAAGCTGTCCGGCGGCAATGAGATCGTGCGCGTCATCGCTGACGAAGGCGATTTCATCAGCCTGCAGCATATTCTCGTGGTCGGCGGCGACAAGAAGTTCCCGGTCAAACACTGGCGTCAGGATTGGCGTTATGAACCGGCGAGCGTGCTGGTGTTTATTGGCGGCAATGCATGGGAGAAACGCCCCGTGAGCAAAGCGGACGCCAAAGGGAAATGGTCGCAGGTCGTTTATCAGGTTGATGATGCGCCGCGTTATGGCGCGCTTGGCGCCTGGAGCCATGCAAACGGCGTTTCATCATGGACGCCGCCGGCGGAATGGCGCCCGCTGCCGCGCCGCGACGCCACAACGCGCGCCGATTATCACGCCGTCGACGCGATTAATCAGCATACGATCACGCCCGATGGCTGGGTGCATGAGCAGAACAATACAAAGCTGATCCTGACCGGCGAGCCGCACGCGCTGGTGCGTGAAATCGGCGTCAACACCTATACCAAATCCAACGATTTCGATATCGCCGTAGGCGATGATTACTGGAACGCCACCAAGGATTTCTGGGCCGGGATTCGCGCCGAATGGGCCCGGATTGAGGCGGAGAACCCGCGCTTTGGCCTGACCATTCAGGGCGAACCGGAAGCGCTCTACATGAAGCTGCTGGATCTGGCCGAGGGTGTTGAAAAGAGCGAGACATCAACCGCCGATGCGGTCATCGCCGCCCGCGCCGTCATTGCCGAATACACCACCACCGATATTGGCGCGTTATCGGACCGCATCAACGCCAAGGCGAGCGGCGAGGCCTATTAGGCCTCTTCACGTTTGCGCGTATTTCGCGCTTGTGATTGGCGCGGCGGACGCTGATTGGCTACGCCGCGCCGATGGACGTGCTCGACGACATTCTGGCCAGCCTGGCGCTGAAAGGCGCGCTCTATTTCCGCACGGATTTTTCCGCGCCCTGGGCGACGCGCGTTCCGGAATTGAAAGGCGCAGCGCGCTTTCATCTGGTTGTTGAGGGGCGCTGCTGGGTGTCGGTGAATGGCGGCGCGCAGCTGACCCTCGGTCCCGGCGACCTCATTCTTATCCCCGCCGGACGCAGTCACATTCTTGCTGATTGCCCTGCTATGTCGGCGCCGCCGCTGGAATCCGTCTTGCGCGACGCCGGTTATGATGGCGGCGGCGTGCTGGTCGCCGGTGGCGGCGACAAAAGCGCGCCAACGCAATTGATCTGCGGGCATTTCACGTTTCGCGACGGCGCCGATCATCCGCTGTTGCGCGCGCTTCCACCGCAACTGCTTTTTACCGCCGCCGATCGCGTTTGCTCGCCCTGGCTAGACGACATATTGCGGTTGCTGACGCGCCGCGTATTTGAAGCCGGCGCCGGCGCCGCGACCGCCGTGACGCGTCTTTCTGAAGCGGCCTTTGTTGAAATGGTGCGCCATGGCGCGGCGGACGCGCCTGAAATGACTTCCATCCTCGCCGCGCTCGCGGACCGCCAGATCGGCGCAACCTTGTCGCTCATGCATGCCCGCCCGCAACATGTCTGGACGGTGGAGAGCCTCGCCGCCGAGGCCGGCATGTCGCGCAGCCGGTTCGCTGAGAAATTCCGGGCGCTGATCGGCATGAGCCCGCTCGCTTATTTAAGCGAATGGCGCCTGCAGAAAGCGCTGGCGCTGCTGGACGCGGGGCGTTGTTCCGTGCAACAGGCGGCGGCGCAATCGGGTTATCTTTCGCCGGCCGCCTTCACCCGCGCTTTCACCGCGAAATTCGGCGCTTCGCCGACGGAATATCGCCGCGCCCGCGCCTAAACTTTGCGCATCGTCCCAAGCAACTTGCCGATGCTCCCATTCTTTCCTGCAGATATTGATCCCGACGCCTGAAATCTTCAGATCGGATGCGTCGAACAACGACGCCGGATCGCAACGCTCGATCCGCTTACAGATCAAATGGAGAAACTCATGAACGTTAAAATTGTTCCGCTTCTGCTGCTTGCTGCAGCGAATATCGCCAGCCCGGCATTCGCCGCTGACGAAAACAACGCCGCGCCGGGCCTTACCGCCGCTGGCGCGCCGCTCGGCCTGCATGGCGTCGATCCGGTCGCCTTTATCGACCTTGGCAACCGCGTCGAAGGAACGGCCGCCTTCACTGCTGTCCATGACGGCGTCGCCTATTACTTCGCAACCCGCGAAAACATGAATGCCTTCAAACGCACGCCGGCGCAGTACCTGCCGGTTAATGGCGGCTTTTGCACCTTCGGCGTATCGGTCGGCAAAAAATTCGACGGCGATCCGCAATATGCCGACGTCTTCAACGGCAAGCTCTATGTCTTCCTCAACGAAGACATCTTCCGCATGTACCAGAAAGATAAAGCCGGCGTGATCGCCAAGGCGGACAAAAACTGGACAAAGATCCAGCACACCGCCGCGCGCGAGCTTTAATCCGCAGCTTTTGCTTTCTGGAGCTTGAGGCGAGCAACGCACCACCCGGCGGCGTTCGCCTCAGCACCTTCACCAGTCGCATGGTTGCGGGAAATAGTGATTTCCTCTCTTCCGCAGCCAGCGCCGGCGGCGCGCTCTCCCCCAATTCCGCGCGCCGCCGTTGTTTCCCTCATTGCGGAGTCTCAACCATGACCATCATTGACCATCTCAGCGTCGGCGTTCCCTCCATTGCCGAAGCGGCGAAATTTTATGACGGCCTGCTCGCCACGATCGGTGCGCGCAACCTCGCCCAAAACGACGCTTTCGCCGCTTATGGCGACACATCGCCCATGTTTTTGGTGATGCTGCCTTTCGACAAGCAAGCGCAAACCGCAGGCAATGGCGTGCATATCGGTTTCAAAGCGCCGTCACGCGAGGCCGTCGACGCCTTTCACGCCCACGCCTTGAAACATAACGGAACCTGTGAAGGCGCGCCGGGCCCGCGCGAAGGCTATCCGAATATGGACGTGTACACCGCTTATGTGCGTGATCCGTTCGGCAACAAACTTGAAATCATCTTCAACGGCTTTTCAGCCTAAACCCATCAAAGGGGGAATGATCCCGTGGAAACTGCATATTTTTATCTGACCCTGTCCGGCGTGCTGACTGTCTTGTTGTGGACGCCTTATATTCTGGCGCGCGTCTTTGTCTGGGGACCACTGACCTTCCTTGGCAATTACCCGAAAAACTTTCCCGCCGAGCAGCCGACCCCGCCGCTCTGGGCGCAGCGGGCGCAGCGCGCGCATCTCAATATGGTTGAAACGCTGCCGGCGTTTATCGCCGTCATCGTTGGCGCCGATTACCTCATCGGCGACGCCGCTGGGCTGATGATCGCCCTTTGGGCCAAGATCTTCTTTTTCGCCCGCGCCGCCCATGCGGTTGTTTACATCCTGGCCATCCCCGCCCTGCGGACCCCAATCTATCTGGTCTCCTGGGCGGCGATCTTGATGATCGCCAAAACCGCCCTGCTCTAGGGATTTGCCCGGCCCCTCATCGCCCGCTGAGTGTGCGCTGCGTCACAGCGCCGGGGCGGGCGATGGTCTTTACTCAGTTCCGAAAACTGATGCCTGGAAATGAACGCAATTTGAACCTTCGCTTGCCATAAGCGTTCATTAAGTGGGAAGGGCGCCGACAAGGGTGATGACATGGCTTCGCAGTCAAAAGCAGTGATTAAAGACGCTATCGCGGTTAACACCGTAGAAGGCAAAGCCAGCCGTGGCGAATATGAAATCGAATGCCAGGGTGACTGCGTCGGCTTCTGTCACTGTACGGAACGCAGCGTTTTCACGATCTCCCTCGACGCTTTTATCCAGCATCTGCATGAAGGCCGCATCGCGCTTGTTTAGGCGCGCTCTAACGTGCTTTGAAAATATTCAAAAGCTTCAGGCCGCAACCACAACACATCCGTCTTTTCCGTCCGCCCCTGTAATTCCGCTGCGTTTTGCAGCGGGTTGAGTTTCAAGCGGTGTGAGAGCACGCCGCTTCGCTGCAACCCAATGCCGAAAGCGGCGTAACCGCGGCCACAGAGCATATCAAACAACGCAAGGAGATCGTCAGGCGGGGTCAGGTGGTGTTGATATTCCGTAATAAGAACGGGCTGGCATCGATCAATAACGCCGAGCATCCCTTTTACGGCGCGCATTTCAAAACCCTCGACATCCAGCTTGATCAGCGTGCGCCGCGCAGGAGACAATGAACCCAACAGCACGTCGTCGCCCTTGCGGACCTTGACTCTCTGTTCAGCCGTCACCGCGTTCAATTCTTCGTCCGCCAGCGCCGCCATTGTTCCGGTCTCGGCGCCGCCATTGATGATGCGAAAGGTAAGTTCCGCCGTCTCATCGGAAAGACCGCAGGGGTGCAACTCAATTTGCGTCAAGCCGTTAATGTCCACATGCTCTTTAATCCGAATAAGCACATCCGGGTTCGGCTCAAAAGCAATGACTTTTCCGCCGCGCTCAACCAGCTTCGCCGCCAAAAGAGACAACAGGCCGATATTGGCGCCGCCATCGACGAACTGATCGCCTTCGCGCAACACAGCCTGCATGACAAGCTCAAGCTCCAACTCCTGATAGCGGCCAAGAAAATACGTGATCCGTTCAAAATTCGACGACAGATCGAGCCAGACCTCGCACTCGCTGTCCTTCAACCGCAGCTTGCGCCAGCCTGCCCCTTGCCAATAGATCTCATTGAAAACGCCCAGACCGCAGAAATTATAAAATTTGCCCCATGCCGGCATTTCATAGCGAATCCACGGAAGGGTCGCGGCATAGACGCCAAGCTCTGCGATCTTTCTCCCCATGAAAGTCTTTCTTCAGACCGCAAGCAGCGGCGCCCACCCATTAATATTCCAGCAAATCCGCCGGCGCGTTTTCATCCGGCGCAGGGTCGCGCGCCATCCGCCAGCCGGTCCCGTCATTACACGCCGCGCCTGTCCATTCGGCGCGTTCGGAATAGATATTCACGCGCTGCGTGAAATTGCGGCAGAGCACCGGCTTGCGCATGGGCCCGCCCGCGAGCTCCAGTTCCGAGCCCGGCGCCTTGATCAGCAAATCGCCGAACACATAGCCGCGCACCACATCTTTCACTGAAATCAGCATCCAGTTCCTGTCGCGCACGCGGCCGACCACGTCGACGCCGGAACCCGATGGAAGGACTTCCACCGCTTTGCCGTTTGTGCCGGGCGCGGTGCGGATATTGGAATTGCGCGTCAGCACATATTGCCCAAGTTCGGTTTCAACCACATGAGTCAGTTCAAGATCGCCGCGCGCAGCGCCAATCCGCCGCGCGGGATCGGCTTTCAGGTTGGCGAGCGCATAGGCTTGCGGCGTCACCACGCCATTTGCACGCCGGCCGCGCCAGCTTTGCGCCGTTCCACTATTCATGGCGGTCAAAAATGCAGCAGAGAGCGCATCCTTGTCGGCGCCGCTCAATCTTTCTTCCACCGGCGAGCCGGAAGCGAAATTAACGCTGTCGCCCGAAAACGGGTCCATTGATGACAGGCTGGAACAGGCGCCGAGACCTGCCGCGCTGATCATCGTTAATGCGAACAACCGCAAATTGTATGCACCCGCATTCGACATCATTCATACTCCTATTCGCACCGTTTCAGGCGACGGTTTGTTTACCTTTGTTGCACAATCTGCGCCGCTTGTGGAGGGAGAGACAATGTCAGCGGCGTCATCGCAGCTAAAACGGCTCGCAGAAGTCGCTAAACTGCGCTCGCCGGAGGCGCGGCGCACGCTGTTGTGCGGCATGGCCGATATTCTCCTAGCCCATGCGCAACGATTGAGTTTGACGGAATTACGGCATTTTGACGTGATCATGTCGCATGCCGCCCTGCAGGTGGACGCAGACATTCGGCGCGACATTGCAAACCGGCTAGCCGATGCGCCAACCGCGCCACAGGGGCTCGTCGCGCAACTGTCCCATGATGAGATTGACATCGCTGAACAGCTATTGCGCCGGTCGCAATCCCTGCGCGATGCAGACCTCGCAGCGATCATCGCCGATCATGGTCCGGCCCATGCACGCGCCATTGCACACCGCCGCGTGCTTTCCCCAATGGTGACAGCGGCGCTGTCTAAACAAAGTGATGAAGGCGCGCTGATCACGCTCGTTAAAAATCGCGGCGCGCAGTTCGATCTCAACGCCATACAGGCGATCGCCGCAAAGGCGCGCAAATTGCCCGCCTTGCAGGAACCGCTGGCGAGCCGTCTCGACCTGCCGGCGATCATTCTCACGCAACTCTATTTCTTCGCACCTGCGCCGCTGAAGCGCGAAATTCTAAAGCGCGCCGACATGCTGGACCCGATGCTGATCGATGCGGCGGAAACAGCGACAAGGCGCAAGCTCGCCGCGCATTTCGCGCGCGAAGGCGACTGGAAAGATGATATTGAGCGCCAGTTCATCAGCGACAAGATTGAGGCCGGCGCCGTGAACGAGACCTTGTTGCGCGCCCTGCTGTCGGAGAAACGCCACACTGAATTTCTGTTTGCGTTCGCCTATCTCATCGCCGTTGATCTTGAAACGGCGCGGAAGATTGTTGACGACAACCGGTTTGAAGCGCTGGCGATCGCCTGCCGGGCCGCCAGCCTTGAACGCCAGACTTTTGCAAAAATTGTTTTCGGCCTGCGCCAGGAAGAAGGCGACCAGCCGCGCGCCCTGCGCATTCTCGATCTTTACATCAAAATTCCCGCCGAGGCCGCAGAGCGGATCATGCGTTTCTGGCGGATGGGCGCCGGCGCCACGGCCGATGCGGCGCGGGACCGCTATGACCAAGATGATGCGGTGCAAGACCTGCTGGAGCTGCGCGATCGCGCAAAGGGCTGGTAGGGATTACTCCAGAAACGCGCGTCCTTGGCGGTCCTCAATCTCAACCACCCACAAATCAGGATCGATCCTCACTTCTTTCGCGAGCCATGTATCGATTTTCGATTCAATGTCGGGCGAGGCGTCACCTTCAAACGGTTCGCGCCAGATTTGTCCGCCATCGAGATCGCGGCTTTGGGTGTAAAGCTTCACCGCGCCCGGGCCGATATAAAGCTTCACCGCCACCGCGCCCGCATCCGGATCGCCGCGCCGGACAATGGTCGCGAAGGCGCCCGCCGCTTGGGCAATGCGCACATGCGCCGAAACGCGGATTTCGGTTTTGACGCGGGCTTCGGTCATACGAAGAAACTGGGCGCGCGCGTCGCGCAGGTCAACTGGCTACGCCGCGGCTCTGTTTTTCAGCGCGCGCAGGATCACCGCCTTTAACGCCTCGGCGCGCAGCGGCTTGGTGATGAAATCATTCATGCCGCAAGCGAGCATCGCTTCGCGCTCGCCGGGCATGGCGTCGGCGGAAACGGCGATGATCGGCATATTGGCCATAGGCCCGCCGCTCTTGCGAATAGCTTGGGCCGTTTCCATGCCGCTCATGCCAGGCATGTGTTTATCCATCAGCACCATGTCATAGACGCCCGCATTGACACGCTCGAGACAGGCCGGACCGTCATGGGCGAAGTCCGCATCGGCGCCCCATGATTTGAGGAACTCGCTCACCACCATGCGATTGACTTCATTGTCTTCGGCGACCAGCACGCGCAGGCCCCGAAGATCGCTTGCCGCATCATAGACATCATCGCCAGCTGCATCATCGAGTTCTGCGGCGTTCACCTTGAGCGACAACAGGAAGGTGGAGCCCGCTGGGCCCGTGCGTTCGACGCCGATGGCGCCGCCCATCAACTGCGCCAGCATGCGGCAAATCGGCAGGCCAAGACCAGTGCCGCCGAATTTACGCGTGGTGCCGCGCTCGCCCTGTTCAAACGGATCAAAAACGCGCGCGACTTCTTTATCGGGGATGCCCTTGCCCGTATCGATCACGCGAAACTCCAGTGCGTACCGATTGCCGCCGCGGGAAATGCCGTGCAGATGCAGCACTACTTGCCCTTCGCGGGTGAACTTCACCCCGTTGGACATCAGGTTCTGCAAAATCTGCCGCAGGCGCAGATCATCAACCAAAACCGAGGCGGGAACTTCACCAGTGACATTCGCACTGACGGAAAGACCTTTAGCCGTGGCTGTCTCGCGCCAGCTATCAACCGCAAAGCGGACAATGTCGCGCAGGTCGGCGGGCCGCGCTTCGATTTTCAGCTTGCCGGCTTCAATCTTCGACAGATCGAGCAGATCGTTGAGGATCAGCAAAAGCTGCTCGCCGGATTTGCGGATCGTCTCGGTCAGTTTGCGTTCATGGTCGGGGAGCGCGCCATTCAACAGCGCATCGGTGAGGCCGATCACGCCATTCAGCGGCGTTCTAAGCTCGTGACTCATGGTCGCCAGGAATTCAGACTTCGCCGCTTCGGCGCGGGTGGCGCGCGATGCGGTGTCGCGCAATTCGCTCAATGTTGAATAAAGGCTTTCAGTGATGATCACAGCGATGCCGGTTGAAATCGCCACCGCAAACAACGCCTGAAAGAAGCGATTGGTTTCGCGCGTGTAATCGAACGGCGCCACCAGAGACGCATGGCCGAGCGATGCATAATAAAGACCGCCCAGCGTCACCGCCGCGACGACGCAGAACATGAAGGCTGCGCGGCGGCCCGCCATGAACCCGATCATCACAGGGCCGAGCGCCAGGATGGGAACGGCAGCAGAATTAATTCCTGTATGATCAGGCAATGCCGACCCGAGCACGCCCCCGATCATCAGCACTGAATAGAATGCAGCGTAAAAAAATTCGTTTTTACACCAGCGCACCGAAATGATTGTGAGCATGGTTGCCGTGATGGCTGTACCGGCGACGATGTGATCATACACAAACTCACCATAGCTGAACGCCATCACTACCATATTGCAGAACTGGGAGACGACGACCATCAGGCCGATCATCCAAACGGCGCGCATGCGCATGACCAACTCCGGACGGCCATCCGTGTCGATGCGCAACCACCGCTCGCAGGTTTCTACCCAGCGTTTCATTTTGGAACAGGCTCTCCCACCGCCCTATATGGACAGAAAGACTCTAGACGTTTGATCCATAACAAAGGGTCAATTCAATCGTACACACACATCACAATTGGCGTGATTGCTGGATTTTTCCGGTGAAGATCGTGGAGAAATCGAAGCGCGAAGGCGCAGTGTGGATAGAAAAGGAAAGAAACTGTTACGCCGCGCTGGAACGCTCGCGGCGGAACTGCGCCACGCGGTCGAGCTGGCTTTGAATATCGCCGGAAACGGCAATGCCCGCGCCGTCCAGCTCCGAAAGGCTTTTCGCCATTGGCAATCGCAGCCTGGCTATGGTCCCCTCGCCCGGCGCCGAAGATAATTCAAGCGCGCCGCCATGCAGCTTGGCGAGGGAAAAGGCGAGCGACAGGCCAAGCCCAGTTCCCGATGTTCCGCGTACGCCGCTTTTATGCAGTCCGGTAAAGCGTTCGCCGAGCCGGGCGAGCGCCATCTGGCTCATGCCGACGCCCGTGTCGCAAACCTCAAAAGTCAATTCCCCTTTTGACTCAAAGACGCTCAACCCGACGTCTCCGGCGGCAGTGAATTTAACCGCATTGGACAGAAGGTTGATCAGGATCTGCTTGACCGCGCGCACGTCAATCAGGGTCTCGTCAAGACCGGGCGCAATATCGACGCGGAGCGCGAGCCCAGCCTTTTCTGCTTCGCCGCGCACCATCTCCGCGCAATCGCGTGCAACGGCGCCGGGCTCGGACAGGACAGGCGTCAATTTATAGCGGCCGGCGTCAATCTTGGCGCGATCCAGGATCGATGAAATCAGGTCAGCCAGATGGCCGCCGGAAGAGTGAATAAGCCCGGCATATTCGCGGTATTTGTCATGACCGAGAGGACCGAAGGCTTCCGATTTCATGGTTTCGGCAAACCCCATGATCGCATTGAGCGGAGTTTTCAGCTCATGGCCCAGATCGGCCAGCACCTCGGCGGAAACACCGGCCTCGGCAGGCGATTCTTGAGCAGGCGTTGAAACGGCGTGCGGCGCAGACCGTTCCTCACGGATGGCGGCAAGCTCCCCGGCGCGCTCACGAATAAGAACGGAAACGCCGCGTCCGCTTCGGGCCAGCGCCAGTTCTGCAAAGATGGCGGGCCGGCCCGGACGCAACAGGCGCACCAGCGCCCGCGCGGCCTTAGCTTCGACAGGGGCGGCACGCGCCGCCTCAAGCGCAATCTTCAGCCCCGCCCGGTCCTCCCGGGAGACGAAGTCATAAAGCGACCGCCCGGCAAGCCCGCCCTCAGCGCCGATCAGCGCCGCGGCGCCGCTCGTGGCGGCGAGAATTTCCCCAGCCTCGGCCAGCGAAATCACAGGATCGCCATCGCCCGACCGCCATTGCGGCGCGGCGGGGGCCAAGCCCAGCAAGGGGCCCAGTAAGGAAAGCAGGCGAAACGCCATGATGATCCCGGTTCCACAGCGGCCGACATTCGCCGGCCGCGATTCGTTAACGCGCCTTCACCATGCGCTAATCGCCCTTAACAAAAGATAAATCGAAAAAATGGCGAAAATATTGGGGATCGGGGCTCTGGACCTGTCGAATTTGATAATAATTCCGCTAGAGTGGTGAGCGCTGTCTTAAAAGCTCGGGCGCTAGCATGACGGTCTGAAACAGCCGTCATCTGGGAGAAGGACTCTATGTCGCGTAAAAAATTGGGGTTGCGGAAGAAGCAAAGCGTCCGCCGGAAAGCGCTCCGTCCGCATATGGCGTTCGCCGCACTGGCCGCAGGGCTCGCCGCCACAGGCGTCTCCGCCGAATCACTCGCCCAGCCGAAGGACAATGCGCTTGAGCGTTCGGCCGCGAGCTATATCGCCTTCCGCGAAGACGTCGCCGCCATTGAGGCGATGCCGTTCAACAACGCCGAAGTGACCCGCGAGGCGCATCGCCGCCTGTCGGCCCATAATGCAGAATCATTGTCGGCTGGCTGGGTCGCCTATGCAGCGCTCGTCGCCGCCGATCAGCCGGCTTTCGCCGAAGCGATCGAGCACGAAATCAAGAAGAAAGCGAACAGGCGCAAAGGCGAATTTGGCGGCGTAGACGGTCTTCTGTCTTCCATGGCGCAAGACCCTGAATTCCTGCGCAACCTTCCGGGTGCGGATGAAGCCGTTAAGGCGGTTCTCGCCATGACCGTGCAGGACGGCGCGCGCATCACCGAATTGGGCGAAGCCTTCAAAACCCAGGCCTACGCCATGCAGAAAACCAGCTGGGGCAAACAAAAGATTTCACCCAGCCAGAGCCGTCTGGACGAAGCCGCCACCTATGGCCGCAGCCGCGGCGCCCCAGCCGCGCCGGTTCTGGTCCGCGCCGAAAATAACGGCGTGCTGGCGCCAGCCCTCGCCAGCGCGCGCGGCCAATGGTCAGCCGATTGGGGCGCCGGCGCCGATCAGGGCAAAATGACGGAAAAAAATGCGGAAGTGATTATCGACCGTATTTTGAACCTGGCGGCGCGCTATTCGACCAATTCGCTCAATCCGAAAATCGTCGAAGCCTATGCGCAGAACACCAAGTCCGAGCGCTGCCTCTCCATGGCCAAGCTGACGCTCGATCAGTGCATCGCCGCAACACGCGCGCCCTATGAAGAAGCGTTCTGTCTCGGTGAGCATGGCTTGAAAGACATCGCCACCTGCACCGGCTGGGTTGCCGGGGCCGGGGCCAGTTAAGAATTTTATCCGCTTCAGCGCTTCATCTTGCACCGCTAACCAAAAAAGGCCGCTCACAAGAGCGGCCTTTTTTTCGCTTATTCAGCCGCGCGATTGCGCGCCGCGCCACGCTCCAGCCGACCAAGGTGAATGACATTAGGGTGCAGGCCTTCTTCTTTCGCGATGGCGATGGCGCGCTCATAGGAAGCCGCCGCCGCCTCGTGCATTTTGTTTTGTTCAAACACCGATGCAGCAAACGCCGCGACATGCGGACTCATCGGATACGCGTCAGATAGCTGCGCCATGATCGCGCGCGCCGACTCGCCGTGACCGTCAGGCGTTAGCCCAAGCGCAACAATGCTGAGATCAAACCATGCCGGTTTGAACCGGTATCCCAATTGCGCCTGCTTTTCGGCAAACCACGCATCGACGCCTTTTGCGCCTTGCACGCGCGCCCGCGCCCCCAACTCCGCGTCAAAGCCCCAGGCCGGAAACAGCGCCATAAAAGCGTCATGCATGCCGGTTGCAAAATTCTTGAAGTGATCGGTTTTCGGCGTGACAGCGAAAGCCCACTCAAGCGATACCGGCGCCTGCGCTTCAAACCGCGCCGCCAGCGCTTCCCCGCTTGATGTGGTCGGACCGCCATCGCCCTCGCCTGCCGCCATGTAGACGAAGGCGGGCTTAACATCATCGCGCGCAAAATAAGCGTCCGCTTCTTTGATCAGGGCGTTATCGCCGAGCCAGACGCTCGATCCGAACGCCATATAGGCGCTGAACAGATCGCGGCCTGAAAACAACGCATGCAGCGTGAAGACCCCGCCAAAGGAGTGTCCAACAAGGATACGCTCATCGCTCACCGGATATTTGCCGTCGATATAAGCTATCCAGCCGCCTTCAACGAAACTAAGAAAATTGTCCGCACCCCCCGTATCGTCAAAATACGGATCGGCGGCGGGCGTGTAGTCGCGATTGCGGTTAACATTTTTAACGCCAGTGACAATCACGTCGGGATAGACTTCATTGTCCATCATATAGTCGAGATAGCTCGCCACATATTCGAAATTCCATTCGCCATCGAGCACATAGACGACGGGATAAGTTTTCTTTGGATCGAATTTCGGCGGCGTGCGCACAATGATTGTGCGTTTTTCATCAAGACTGTCCGACCGAAGGGTTTTTTCGCTGGTCCGGTCTGAGGAATTATAGGTGTCAGCCAGCACCGTAGTTGCGCAAAATTGCACCGCGATGACGGCAATCATCAGTACGAAGCGATTCATGTTGGCTCTCCCCTCTATAACGCAACGCTGTTCAGCATAAATGGGCGATCCGCACGCACAAGCAGTGCATCCAAGATCATGTGATTGTGATGGATGCGCGACGCCGCCATCTTTACGCCGCCTGGCGTTTGCGGCGGTTCTTTAGCTTGCGCCCGACCGCCGCAATCGCCTCGATGGCGGGGAGCAGTTCGCGGCCCTCTCGGGTCAGCGCATATTCAACCGAGGGCGGCGAGGTTGGCTTCACCGTGCGCTCGATGACGCCTTTTTCCTCCAGCTGTTTCAGCCGCGTGGTCAGCATCTTCGCCGAGACTTTCGGAATATCGAGGCGCAGCTCGGAAAAACGCCGCGGCCCCGCGCTCAAATTCCAGATGATCGCTGGCGTCCATGCGCCGCCGATCACCGACAGGCATTCCGTCAGCGGGCAGTCATAGGGCGCGGGCGGGCTCTGGTTTTTGCGGATTTTCAAGGCCATCAGATTGAACTTTCGTTTGGGTTCCCTGGTTACCGGTTGGAAACTTTGTTCTTTACTATCACGAATATATGAAGTTTACAAAGGTAACCTCTCCGCCTAGATCGGTCTTGTCCAACCGGGGCCCGGTGCGGGGCTGTGAAACCTGCCCCCGCCCGAAATAACGGAAAAAAGGAGAGATTGAATGAAACTTTATTACAAGCCGGGCGCCTGCTCGCTCGCCAGCCACATAGCGCTCAATGAAGCCGGCGCGAATTTCGCCATTGAAAAAGCCGACACCAAGGAAAAGCGCACCGAGAGCGGCGAAGATTTTTCAAAGATCAGCCCGAATGGCTATGTCCCTGCGCTGAGACTCGATAGCGGCGACATATTGAATGAAGGCCCCGCGATTTTGCAATTCATCGCGGACACCAACAAAGGCGCAAAGCTCGCGCCGGAAAACGGCACAGTCGAGCGTGCGCGCGTCAATGCGTTGCTGAACTTCGTCGGCTCGGAACTGCACAAGGCGTTCGCACCGTTATTTGGCTCCCCCGCCCCGGAAGGCGCGGCCCGTGACACGATCGTCGCCAATGTCGCGAAACGTTTCGATTATCTTGAAAGCGTGCTCGCCGATGGACGCCAATACCTCACCGGCGATCAGTTCACCATCGCCGACGCTTATTACTTCGTGGTCGCCAACTGGACCAATTTCACCGGCATCGATCTCGCCAAATGGCCAAAGACAAAAGCGTTTGTCGGCCGCGTTGCTGCGCGCCCGGCGGTGCAGAAAGCCATGACGGCGGAAGGTTTGCTGGCGAACGCAGCGTAAGCCTCCGTCACCAGATTTCCGCGAGGGCGATGTTACAGCCGGCCCGCCCGGCTGGCCGGCCTCCCCCTTGCTGCAACCTTGCCTTCGCGGAAACACAACAGAACCCGTCATGACACCGCCCTTTGCTGAGATCACCAGCGCCTTGAAGCGCTATTATGACGGGCTCTATCATTGCGACACGCAAGTGTTGCAGAGCGTGTTTCATCCTGACGCCCATTACCACACCTCATCCGGCGGCGCGCATCTTCACTATGACATGCCGGCTTATATGCGCGTGATCGCGGATCGCACGCCGCCCGCCCGTTCCGGCGATGTCTATGCCTATGAGATCGAGTCGATCCGTTTTGCCGGCGGCGATACGGCGCTTGCGGTGTTGACCTGCGAAATGATGGGTAAGCGCTTCACCGACTTTTTGTCCTTCATTCGCGACGATGGCGAATGGCGGATCATCGCCAAAGTTTTTCACTACGATCTTCTCTGAGGGAAATTCCGCATGCCATACGTCAACATCAAGATCACCCGCGAAGGCGGCGTGACGTCCGAACAGAAAGCCGAGCTGATTAAAGGAACAACAGACCTTTTGGTCCGCGTGCTCGATAAATCGCCGGCGACGACCTTTGTCGTGATTGACGAAGTCGAGATGGAGGATTGGGGCGTTGGCGGCCTGCCGGTGGAAGACTACCGGAAACAAACAGCGGCAAAATAAAAGGCGCGCCATAAAGCGGCGCGCCCATCAATCAGGTCTCTGGACGATCAGGGTTTTTGCATTGTCACAAGCTGAACAGTCAGATTGGGATTCACTTTCATCAGGTTGAACGTCGTCATGCGATCACCTTTGCTGAATCCAATGCGGCTCATCATGGCGTTGGGTTGATCAGAGGTTTCTTCCGTCCAGCCCTGCGCCGTCATCGCCTTGCGGATGCTGGCGAGTGCGTCTTCCGCATTTTCACTCGTGGTCGCATGCAGCATAAAACCGTTTGGAACGGGCGAGGTCGACATGATCGACCAATCTGCATTGACCGGCACATCCCCGGGAAAGCCATCGGGCAGTGACAGATTGCTGCCGACCTTGGCGCCGCCCAATCCATTATTGACCGTAACGGATTTCACTTCGCCTTTGTCGTCCAGCTCAACATCGGCGTCGACGCCGTGCTGTGCGGCATAGTCTTCCATTTCCTTTTCTTTGGTGCTGGCGTCATTCCCGCCGCCGCACGCGGCCAGTAAAACGCTTGCACCAAAAATGGCCGCCAGTTCCGTGATTCTCGATGTCATCTCACTCCCCTTGCAGATATTGGATTCACGCGCGAGTTTATCGGCGCGTCCACTCTGTGGCAAACGGGAGTTGCACCGGGCGGGCGGAGGCCCTATCTCCCGCCCATGCCGAGTTTTGACGATATCGCCAGCGACTTCACCTTTCTCGACGAATGGGACGAGCGCTATAAATACCTTATCGATCTGGGGCGCGATCTTGCACCCTATCCGGAAGAATTTCGCGACGAGGCCCACAAGGTGCGCGGTTGCGCGAGCCAGGTCTGGCTGCATCCGGCCGGGACAAACGGAGTCATTCGCTTCGCCGGCGACAGCGACGCGCATATCGTCAAGGGATTGGTGGCGCTTCTGCTCGCGCTTTATTCGGACAAAACATCATCAGAGATTTTGGAGATCGATCCGGAAGCGGCCCTCGCGCCATTCGATCTCACCGATCATTTGACGCCGCAGCGCTCCAACGGGCTGCACTCTATGATTAAACGCATTCGCGACATTGCGTCGGCCGGCGCTTAACCCAGATAAGAAATCTGTTTGCATTCAAACCGCGCGCCTTTGAACAATCCGTATGCGGCCGCATTTCGCAATCGCTCGCGAAAACGCTTTTCCAAATATTCCAACTGCATCTCCAGCACCGGACTGTCGCGGCTATCTTCGATATTGATGCAGGCGTGGCTGACCGTTGACCGGTCGCGGCCAAAATGTTCCGCCACCTCATAAAGCGTCAATTGCCCGACCACATGGGCGAGATACATGGCGATCTGGCGCGCGCGCGCGAGCTCAGCGCCGCGCTTGTCCGTGGTCATCAAGGATGCATGCGGCAAACCATAGGCCTCGCATACAATTTCCTTCGCCATTCTGGCGGTCAGCTTGCAGGCGATAGACGAAAAGCGATCCGATTTCTTCGGCATGCGGCCTCCCTCTCGGGACGCTGCGCAAGAAACGGGCCCCGTTTGAGGCGAAGTTTATGGCCTGCAGAAATGGCGTGGATGAATTGCGGCAATGAAAGCGCGCCGCGTTAAGGTTGATGTTGTTGACGAATGCGTAAAGTGATTAAGCGAGGAAAGACAACACCAAGACAATCGCAAGTAAAACCGCGGTCCACAGCGCCATAAAGCCGATTGGCCAGGAGCGCGCCATCTGCCCTTCGGGACCATGGACTTCGTAAATGCGCGCCATCAATGCTTGTACGCGCCCCGAAAAAATCCCCCATAGGGCGATCCATGTTGCGCGCGACGCACCAGTCACCCAGCCCAAAAGCCGCCGTCCCGGCACGCGCCAGAACCAGTCTGTATCGAGATTGGTCGACGGCACTTCCGCCGGATACCATTTGAGGAGCAGCAGCACCGCGAAGGCGAGCACCGCCCACAACAGCAGCTGTAACTGTTCGATCAAATGATAGGCCGTGTAGGGATGGTATCCGGCGATCGCCGCCTGATCCGGCATCAGCGCATAAAGCGGGTCTGGATAGACGCCGAGCCCGACGCAGAGCGCTGCGGAAACACCCATGGCGATCAACATGCCCGGCGGCGCTTCTTTCGGACGCTTGCCGCTGTCATGGGCGAAGAAGGTGAAGAACGGAATCTTGATGCCTGCATGTTCGAGAACGCCAGCGGATGCGAACAGCAAGACCAGCCAGATCCAGATCATATGCGCTTCGCCCGCCGCATCGATGATGAGCCCCTTGGTGACGAAGCCGAGCGTGCCGGGGAACGCAGAAATAGACAGGGCGCCGACAATACACAGCCCCATAGTGATCGGCATGGTCTTGTAAAGCCCGCCCAGCTCGGTCGCTTTTGACGTGCCGGTCCGGTACATGGCCGCGCCCAGCGCCATGAACAACAATCCTTCAAAGATGATGTTGCCGAAGGCGTAACCGGCGGCCCCGTTGATCGCGCCGAAACCGATAGCGACCACCATGAAGCCGACCTGGTTGTTGATGGAGTAAGTGAGAACTTTTCTGAGGTCGTTTTCGATGAGGGCGAAAAAGATCGGGAAGATCGTCATCACCGCGCCGATATAGACAAGCTCTATCGTGCCCGGGAAGGCCCGCGCCAGCGCGTAGACCGCAAGTTTCGTGGTGAAGATCGACAAGATGATTGCGCCGGTGATGGTCGATTTGGGATAGGAATCCTGCACCCAGTTGTGGAGCAGCGGAAATGCCGACTTGATGCCGAAGGCGAGGAACATGACCAGCCCGCCCAGCGTTATGGCGCCCGTTGTCTTGTCGCGCAGGCCGATAAAATCAAACGCCAGCGAATTGGTCTCACGATAGATCAACACAATCCCGGCCAGCAACAACACACCCGAGAGTACCTGTAACGACAGATAGCGCATGCCCGAAAGATAGGTGGCGCGCGTGCCCGGCGCCCAAATCAAAAACGCCGAGGTCAGGCCGACCACCTCCCACCAGACAAACAGGGTGACGAGATCGCCGGCAAGCACGCCGCCCAGCGCCGCCGCGGGATAAGCGAGCGTCGCAAAATTCTGCGCCCGGTCGCGCTGGCCCCATGCGTAGACAATGTTGAGCACAATGGCGATGTGGAACACCACCGCGAAAATCCGCGACAGCGGATCAACGCGCACCGTGGTGAGCTGCTCGCCAAATAGCGACAGCGCACCATATTCGCCGATCCCCAGCGAATAGAGTTTGATCGCCGAGAACGCCGTCACCAGCAGCATCCACACCTGCGCCAGGTGGCGCGGCAGGAAGAACAAGACAATGGCGCCGACCATCAAGATGACGGCGGGACTGGCGAGCAGGGCGTCGAACAGCGCTGTCATCTATTCGCGCTCCTCATAGTAATCTTCCTTGCGGCCAACGAGCTTGCGCAAGTGCTGGCCCGCAAGAACGATGAACATGAAGGCGGCGAAGCCCCAGACGGCGAAGAAAATCTTCCAGCCCTCGACGGCGAAATGCGGATGTTCTTTTTCCCATGCCGGGTTCAGCCCGGCGAGCGCGGCGGCGATGGATGCGATGACCAGCAAGGTGAGAAATCCGTTGCGGAAGCTTTTGGTGTCTGCCCAGCCTGGCTTTTCATCGGGATTGTGGTGGTGGTCGGTCATTGTACTGCCTCTTCCGGGCCGTCAAAGAAATCGAAATAAGGCAGGTCAAAAAACAATGAAGCCACCACGTAACCCGCTAGCAGCAGGAAGATGAGGGTCAAAAACCGGGGCTGGCCAGTCGACATCGGAAACATAAGCCATTCCGGTGGATTGCCGCCTGCCACATGAAAAACAGCCGCTAATAAACGAACGAAAATGAATAGTCCCGCGACGAGAAACAACAAAGGAATAATGATTTCCATCACTGCCCCCCGATCAGCGGCGTGAGGAACTTATACAGCGGGTCGGCGAAGAAGAACAAAAGGAACGCGCCCGTCGCAGTGACAAGCGGCGGCGCGAGACAGAGGATCGGCGCTTCCTGAAGCGCGCCCCATTTGATTCCCTCGCCTTTCGCGCCTTGCGGTTTCGCGCCCTCTTCCGCTGGATTCATGTAGAACGCCTGCACCGGAATCGACAACAGATAGATCACGTTCAAGATCGACGAGATGATCAGCACCGCAATGATCGCAAGCTGGCCCGCGTCCGCCGCGCCGAGCATCAGGAAAAATTTCGGCCATGATCCGCCCATGGGCGGCAGGCCAATAATCGACATGGCGCCCAAAAAGAACGCACCGAAGGTCCATGGCATGACGCGCCCGAGCCCGCGCATTTCCGACACAAGAGTCTTGTGATGCGCCACATAGATCGCGCCGGCGCACATGAAGAGCGTCATTTTGCCGAGCGCATGCGCAGCAATCTGCATGGCGCCGCCCATGACGCCCATTTGCGTCGCCAGCATGGCGCCGAGCGTCACGTAAGAAAGCTGCGACACGGTCGAATAGGCGAGCCGCGCTTTCAAGTTGTCCTTGTGCATGGCGATGGCGGACGCCAGCAAAATCGAACCCGCCGCGATCCACATGAACGGAATGCTCGCGCCCGTATCGGTGAGGAATTCAATGCCAAAGATGTAGACCGCGATTTTGAGCACCGAGAACACGCCGGCCTTGACCACAGCAACCGCATGCAGGAATGCCGAGACCGGCGTCGGCGCCACCATGGCGTTCGGCAACCAAGGATGCACCGGCATCAGCGCCGCCTTGCCGACGCCAAACACGTACAGCCCGAGCAAGATGCCGGCGATCGGTCCGACCGCATCGGCGTGCGCCGCCATGATTCCGCCATCGACAAAATCGGTCGTGCCGGTGATGGCGTAGGTCCACACGATGGCCGGGAGCAGCAGGCCAATCGACGTGGCCATGAGCACGCCGAGATAAACCCGCCCGCCTTTGCGCGCTTTGTCATCGCCCTTGTGCGTCACCAGCGGAAAGGTCGACAGCGTCAGGACTTCGTAGAAGATGAACAGCGTGAACAAATTCGCCGCGAAGGCGACGCCCATGGCCGCCGAGATCGCCACAGCGAACGACATGTAAAAGCGCGTTTGATGTTTCTCGTTTCCGCCGCGCATATAGCCGATGGAATACACCGAGTTCACCAGCCACAATCCGCTCGCGATTACCGCAAACATCGCGCCCAGCGGCTCGGCCTGAAATGCAATCGGCAACCCGTCGATCACTTCAAACAGGACAAAGCCCGGGCGCTGCCCCTCGCCCACCGCCGCGAACACAATGACGGCGAGCACGACCAGAACGCCGCCAGTGATCAGCGTCGCCGCTTCGCGCAGATTGGGATGCTTGTCGAGCAGCCAGATGGCGATGAAACCAACCAGCGGCATGGCGAGCGCTAGAGGAATGGCGAGGCCGGGAGAGATCATTTCAGGAAGCATTAGGGCGCGCCTCCCGCCATCAGCATCAGCGCCTCGGCGGCGCGCTTCGCGATGTCGCCAGTCAAATCAGTGCGCAGGCCGAAATAAACATTGGCGGCGACCAGCACCCACATGGGGATCAGCATGGAGAGCGGCGCTTCTTCTTTTGGCATCGCGTATTTTCCGGTTTCCGCCGGCTCTTTCAGCAGCATCTGTTCGGCGACGCGGCCGATATAGAGAAGCGCAATCAGCGACGAAGCGACGATGAGAAAACCCGCATACCAGTGACCGGCGGAAAACGCCGCGTCGAGCAGGTACCATTTTGAAATAAAGCCGACCGTGAGCGGCACGCCGATCAGCGACAGGCCGGAGATGATGAAGGCCCATGTGGTCACCGGCATGCGCTTCGACAATCCGGCAAAGGCTTTGATCGAACTCGATCCCCCACGCAATACGACGCAGGCGACAGCCATAAAGAGCGCGCCTTTCATCAATGCGTGATTGAACATGTGAACGAGCGTCGCCGTCAGCCCCTCAACCGTCGCAAAGGAAAGGCCGAGCAGCATATAGCCGATCTGCGCCACCGATGAATAAGCCAGCATGCGTTTCACATCGTCCTGAAACACCGCCACCAGCGAAGCGGCGAACATGCCGATCAGGCCCAGCGGCAACAAAACATAGGTGAACGAGGCGCCGATAAAGGCGAAGTCGAAATTGAACACCGAAAAGAAAAAACGGATGAGGACGTACACCGCGACCTTGGTCGCTGTCGCCGCCATGAACGCGGTCACCGCCGATGGCGCGTATGTGTAGGCGTTGGGCAGCCACAAATGCATGGGGAACATGGCGAGCTTCAGCCCCATGCCGACGAGGATGAACGCAAACCCCGCCTGCACCATGCGATTGTCCTGGCCGATCAGCCGATGCGCGAGGTCCGCCATGTTGAGCGTGCCGGTCGCCTGATACAAAAGCCCGAGCCCGATGACGAAAAACGTCGCACCGATCGTACCCATGACCAGATAGTTGAACGCGGCGGTGAGCGCGCGGCGGTCGCGGCGCGCGCCCATGGCGATCAGCGCGTAGCCGGAGAGCGAGGAAATTTCCAAGAATACAAAAACGTTGAACGCGTCGCCCGTGATGGTGACGCCGAGCAAACCGACCATGCTGATCAGCATGGCGCCATAGAATAGAGGCGTCTGGCGTTCATCGACTTCAAGCTGCACGGAGCGATAAGCGAAAGGAAACACGGCCGCCGCTATGCCCGAGACGAGCAGCAGGACAAGCGCATTTGCAAGGTCGATGCGGTATTCAATGCCGATCGGCGGCGCCCAGTCGCCAAGAAAATACGAGATCGGCCCGGTCGCGGCGACTTCGCGGAACAGCCAGACGCAAAGCCCAAAGGTGATCCAGCTAAAGGCTGTCGCCCACAAATGCGGCGCACGCCCTTTCGGCAGCAGCAGCGTTATCGGCGCTGCGATGATGGGAACCACCACTGGCAAGACCGGCAATTGCGAAATCAGGCTCATGCGGGCGCCCCTTCCCCGCTGGCCTGATGGCCGAACTCGGCGATTTCATCCGCGGCTTCCAACTCGTCTTCTTCGATGGTGCCGTAGGCTTCGCGAATCCTGACCGCGAGCGCGAGGCCCACCGCCGTTGTCGCCACGCCGACGACAATCGCCGTCAGGATCAGCACATGTGGCAGCGGGTTGGAATAAACGATGGCTTCGACGGCGCCGTGCACAGCATCAGCGGCGCCGTGACCAGCATTCGCCGCTGCGTCGTGCGCGCCCTGCACGCCGTCTGGCGTCAGCTCGAGACCCGGCTTGGGCGGCGTCTTGTCGAGATGCGACAGGGCGCTGTTGGATATCTTGTCACCCGCATCCGGCACGGCGTGCAGCGACTCCGCAGCCTCTTCGCTTTGCGCCGGCGCGTGTTTCAGCGCATCTTTCAGACTGTTTCCAGCGTCGAGCGCCGTATTGTCGATTTTCGCGTGCAGCGCTTCATTCGCGTCATGCGCGCCTTCGACGCCAGCTTCGGCGCCATGCTCCGCTTCCGGTTCGTGATGCGCCGCCGCGTCGAGTTCGCCGCCCATATAGATCGGCGCGGTGCCGCCGGCGATCTTGCCGATGGTGATGTAGTAGATGAACACCGATGTCTGAAAAATGTTGAGGCCGACAATCTTTTTGACCAGATTGCCGCGCGCAAACACGATATAAAGTCCCGTCATCATCAGCGTGATGACGATCCAGTAATTATACCGGGCGAGTATGAATGCGAGCCAGTCGTCCATAATGCTTCCCCGAACCTACCAATCTTCCTGATCGATATCCGGCTCGCGGCCCGTGAAATGATAAAAAATGCTCAGCAAGGTTGAGGCGACCGCCGTGCCGACGCCCCATTCAACCAGCAGGATGCCGTAATGCTGACCGGCGTGATGGGTGGAGTTTGGCGCGATAGAATCATAACCAAGAAAGTTCGCGCCGAGCAGCATGGTGACAAAGCCTGTGCCCGCATAGAACAAAAAGCCGATCACCATCGCAACAACCAGCACCCGTTGCGGCAGCACCTTCTTGGTTTCTTCAAGGCCGAAACAAAACGCATGCAGAATGAAGGCGACCGCGAAAATCACGCCCGCCTGAAAGCCGCCGCCGGGGCCGTAATCGCCATGAAACTGAACGTAGAACGCAAACAGAATAATTGGCGCGAATAGCAGCTTCGTCGTCACTTTGAGAATAAGATGATCCATTACTCATCCTTCTCATTGTCTTTGTCGCAAACTTCGCGGCCGCCGCGCACCGAGCCGATGCCGAGCAGCAGCATGACCGCGACGCCGGCGGTGAAGATCACCATGGTCTCGCCCATCGTGTCATATCCGCGATAGCTGGCCAGGACGGCGGTGACGATGTTCGGCATGGGAATTTCCGAGGCGGTGCGATCCACATAGGCCTGACCGATGGAAGAATTCGCCGGCGCATTCGGATCGCCAAAGGCCGGCATGTCGATGGTCGCATAAATCATCGCAGCGCCCGCCGCGATGACAACCGCCAGCGCCACCGGCGCGCGGCCCGGCGTTTTTGGTTTTTCCCGGCGCGCCGTGAGCAGCATCCCGGCGAGCATCAAAACGGTTGAAAACCCCGCGCCGACCGCCGCCTCGGTAAAGGCGACATCAACAGCATCGAGCGAGACAAAAAACGCCGCCGAGAGCAGCGAATAAATCCCCGACAGCATCACCACAGCAAACAAATGGCGCGAGCGAAGCATGGCGACCGCAACAAGCAGCAGCATGGTCAGGAGCGACAGATCGATAAAGACGATCGGCGACATGGTCGATTGAAACTCGCTCACTCGCCCTCCTCCTTGTAGCGCAATTGCGGTCCCTCAAGCGGCTTGAAGCCAACCATCCACGCCGAATGCGCGATCGCATGGGTTGCGACTGGCGAGGTGAAAAAAAGAAACACGCCGATGAACAGCAATTTCACCGCAACGATCCATGTGGCCGCCTGCAACAACATGCCAAGCAGGATCATTTCCGCGCCGCCCGTATCGGTGACGCCCGCCGCATGCAGGCGCGTGTAAAAATCGGGAAAGCGCACAATGCCGAGCGCGCCGGAAACCACTGCAAGTCCGCCAAACAGGAAGCATGCCCAGGACAGCACGTTTCGGATCAGTTCGATATCGAGCCAGAATTGCGCGAACCACTCGGTCATGACGCTTCCTCCTGGCTGCGGCGATAGGAGAAGAAGCGCAAAATCGCGAGCGTCGCGGCGAAATTGATCAGCGCATAAAGCAGCGCAATGTCGAGAAAGTCCGGACGCCCCGTAATGAACCCCATCAAGCCAATCAGCAAAACGGTTTTGGTGCCAAACGAGTTGCCCGCCAGAATGCGGTCATAGAGCGACGGCCCGGCGAAAGCGCGCACCAGCGCCAGCACCATAGCGGCGAGGATTGCGATGATGACGGCGGCGAACATCGCTTACGCCTTCCTTTCGCAGCGGGCGACGCGCTCGCCCATATCGGTGATCGCGGCGACGTCGCACAACTCTTCGGTGAGGCCATGCACAAGGATGCCGTCCTCGCGCAGATCGACCGACACCGTGCCCGGGGTCAGGGTGATCGAATTGGCGAAAGTTGCTTTTCCCACATCGCTTTTTGGCGGGTTCGGCACGAGAAAAAGTTTTGGCGAAAGTTTGGGCTCAACGGCAAGCGCCTGGCGCATGACCGCAAGATTGGCTTTGCCGATCTCGCCCGCGAGCCAGACCCAATAGCCAAGAATGCGGGGCAGCAGTCCCATGGGGACGCTGTCCTGATCGAGAACCTTGGCGCGATGCGCGAGCCAGGCGGAAAACAAAACGGAAACCGCGCCGAGGCCGAGCAGGATCGGCACGTCGAAATATCCCGACAGGAGAAGCCAGAGGGCGCCGAGCGCCACAACGAGGATGATAAATCGCCCCATCAGCCCTCTATGAGGAACCTCTCAATTACCCCGGCCGCTTTCTGCAAAATGCGCATCAGCGACCCAACTCCAGTTAAACTGGCCCAGTGAATTCGCCGCGCAAGAGAAGTCCGCGCGCCGCGCGTGAAGATAGAAGCCGCTGCGCAAAGCGCAATGGGAATCGGCCTCAAATGTCGCAGAATTTGCGGAGAAATCAACGCCTTGAGCGGTGCCGGAGCGCATCTGGCCTGTGGAAAAGCGTCACAGGCAGCGCGGTTACATCAAACGCACTCGCTTAAATATTCCTCAAGCGGATTGAGACCGGTTTCGCGGTCGTAATCGGACAGCGTGAAATCAGTTTCGAGCCGGCGATAGTTGGCTTTTGATTCAGCAAAAAGCGCGCAAGCGCGGCGTGTGTTTTCAGCGAGGCGATACATCTCGCCAAGCATGAAGGTGGTGCTCGCCACTTCCCGCACCCGCGCCGGATTGTCAGGCTCGCCCGCCAGCAGGGCGCGTTCGACTTGCAGGTTTCCCTCGCCGATCTCGAACGCCTCTTCAAAACGGCCCATATAAGCGAGCGTCATCGCCTTTTGCTCAATCACTGATGTGCGCGTTCGTTTCATGCCGAGATCGTCGGGGTCTTTGGCGAGAAATTCGTCGGCAATCTCTTCGGCGGCGGTCAGGTCTGCCAGCACCTGATCGTCGTCTTCCATGCTGTAATAGATGAGCGCGCGTTTGAAATGCGCGCTGACCAGATTGCGCCGCGCATTCATATCGTCCGGATTGGCTGTATCGAGCCGGTGATAAATATCAATGGCGCGGTCAAGCGGCGGCACAGCGGATGTGTAATCGCCGCCGCCAATGAGATCGAAGTGACGGCCTGTCGCTTCGGCCAGCGCAACATTGGTTGTAGCGCTCAAGCTCTGCGCAGCTGCATTGTCAGGGCGCGTTTTGGCGAAGGCTTCGGCTTCATCGCGGGCTTGCGTGAGAATGGCAATGCTTTCTTCGCCTTTTCCGTCCCAGACCAGCGGTTTGCCGGACTGGGCGCGCGCATCGATGCGCGCGATTTCGTCCCGGTCGGTTCCCTGCCCTGACGCGATGATTCCGGCGTAGAGCATTCCGGCGTCGCTTGCATATTGCGCCGCGGCTTCATTGTCGTCGATGGCGATGAACTGATAGACCGCCATGGAATAAGACGTCTGCGCCAGCGCCCGGGCGATATCGGCGTCGCCGGGCGTAGCGTCATGCATCGCCTGCAGCGATGCGATGGCGGTCGATAAATGCGAGCCCGCTTCTTCACGGCGGCCCAGATTGGCGCCGATCGGGTTGCCGGTGACATCGCCGAGGCGTTTGTACCCCAGCGCGGTTTCAAGCCGCAGCGCTTGCGAGGCGCGCTTATTGTCCTTCAATGCGTCGAGATAGGATCGCGATTTATCGGCGATGCCCGACAACGCCTTGGTGGTTCCTGGGATCGCTCCGAGCTGATCGTAAAGATCGAACAACATAAAGTTGGCGAGTTCGCGCACTTGCGCAAAGCGCGCATCGGCCTCGCGCCGTTCGGCTTCGGCTTGAGCGTAAAGCGTTGAGGTGACAACCAGGGCCGCGACAACGCCAAAGGCGGCGAGCGCGCCGGCGCCCACCGCAAAGCGCCGCCTGCGGATGAATTTGCCGAACGCATAAAGCCCGTTCGTCCCGCGCGCCTCCACCGCACGGCCGGAGGCGTAGCGGTCGAGATCGGCAATCAGCGCTGTGACGGATTGATAACGCTCATCTTGTTCATGGGCGGAGGCTTTTTCCGAGATTGCGGCGAGATCGAGATCCGCCATGACCGGCATCGCCTGAAGCATGTCCCGCAAGATCAGTCCCAGGGAATATATATCGCTCAAGGTCGTCGCCGGCTCGCCCTTCACCCGTTCGGGGGCGGCGAATCCTTTGGTCATGGTCAGTTGCGGGCCGTCGGCGCCCTTGTCGGAGAAAGATCGCGAGATGCCGAAATCAATCAGCTTCACCCGCCCATCGCCGGTGAGCAGAATATTCGCTGGCGACAAATCGCGGTGCACAATCAGCTTTTGATGGGCGTATTCAACAGCGCTGCAAATCTCGCGGAAAATGCGCAACCGTTCTTCTGCGTCTATCGCCGCTTCAAGCGCGTCGCCAATCGGCGCGCCTTCAACATACTCCATGATGAAATAAGGCTCGCCGGTGTCGGTTTCCCCGCCATCGAACAGTTGCGCAATGTTTGGGTGTTGCAGCGCCGCCAGAGTTTGCCGCTCATAGCGAAGGCGTTCGGCAAGGCGCGGGCTGCGCGACACGCCGCGCACGACCTTGATCGCGACGCGGTGATCGAAGTCACCCGCCGCGCGCTCGCCCAGCCAGACCGCGCCCATGCCGCCGCGGCCGAGAAGGCGAATGACTTTGTATTGGCCGACAGATTTGGGCGGGGTTTCTTCGGCGTCAAACTCCGACAACGCGCCGCCGGTGACAAGCGACTGTCCCGCCTGATCGGCTCGCAACAGTTTCATCACCCGGGCGCGCAAGTCGTCATTCTCTGCAGTCCGGTCAACAATCCACTGCTCGCGCGCTGGCGACGGCTGATCGAGCGCATCTTCAAACAGACGCAACGCCTCTGCTTCCAGTTGAAGTTCAAAGTCCGTCATTTTCAATCGCCCCCTTCAGCCAGGCGCAGGCCGCCCGCCAGGATCGTTTCACGGTTGATTCCGAGATGCCGAGATGCAGCGCAATGTCTTCCGTGGTCATGCTGCCGAAATATCGCATGACGACAATTTCCGCCCGTTCCGGATCAATCGCCTTCAATCGCATCAGCGCCGTTTCGAGCGCAATCAGCTCCATGGGATTTTCGTTCGCCGCCCCTTGATCCGTATGCAGCGTAACGGTGATTTTGCGGCGCTTGTCAGCGCCGCGTTTGCGCGCTGCATCGACCAGCACATTGCGCATGATCCGCGCCGACAACGCCATGAAATGCGCCCGCTCGACCGGCGGCGCTTCAGCCGATTGCAGCAGCCGCACCGCCGCCTCGTTCACCAGATCGCTGGTGGCGAGCGACACGGGCTTGCCCTCGCGGCGCAACAAGATCGCGGCAATGGCCGACAGTTCCGCATAGACCGCCGCATCGAGCCGCGCGCTGGCGGCTTCGTTCCCGGCCCGGCTGGCCGACAGGAGTGACATGATCTCCGGTTCGTCTTCGGCCATGTTGTCCGGCCCCCTCACCCTACATTCCTGATATTAAACACAAATCTGCGCAAAAGGGGCGCCCTTGCTGGCGAGAATTCTTTTTCTGCGAATTCATGACCCGTTTTCCGGCCTGATGACGCTTTTAACGGTTAGGGGGAGATGTGCGATCCTTGTTGTTTCGTGGGGAGCGCATGACCCGCCGGCGGGCGGCGTTTCGGGGGGATCGCCGCCTGCCTGCGGGCGCCGCATAGCCATCTCAGATGGCGGCCAAAGTCCCTTGGCCGCCTGCCGTCCTGATAGCCTTGGGAGAGGCTTCGGGGCATAAGGCGCGCCTGATGAAACGGTCGGGCGCGCCTTACTTTTGTACGCCGCTATTTCGATCTGCGCAGTTCGTAACGCGCGTCCTGACGCCAGCCGGCGCCGCTGCGGGTCTCTTCACGCAGCACCAACATAGAATCGCCGAGAGCCTCAAAGACAATCCGACGCTGGGCATTGTCAGTATTGAAAGAGGCCTTACGCAGATAAGGCGAGAATTCATCAACGATCACTAATTTCTCCGCTTCCTCAAAGCTGGCGCCGTCGCCGGCTGAGCGTGAGACATAGTATGAATGGGTTGTTCCCGGCTGATCATCAAGACGGAAGATCACCCAATGGCTGAACCGCTCCAGATACCCTGCTGCGAGCAGGACACGTTGACCGCCCGCCTCAAGTACGGAAAGCACGCCGCAACCGTCAAGCACCAATCCCGCCGAAAGGCGAGCCGGCGACTGAGCGCCGCTCGCATTCGTCATGGCTCCGGCCCATACGCCTTGCAGACCGTTCAATGCGCCATGCGGTTCTGCGGTACACAGATTATTTCCATGAACGCCGGGAAACGCTTCGCCCGCAAGGCCGTAGGGTTTAAGGTCTTGCTCTCGCATGAAATCGACGACATTCCATGTAAACCACGTCGCGCCTTTGTCCGGCGTGTTCGAGCCGTCCCAGCGGAAGCTCACGCCGGGCCTGACATCGGCGAAATTATAGCGCCGATGCTGAACGACAATCTCGCCTTCGGCGTTTGGCCGCTCCGTAAGGGAATACATGCTCAGGCGGCCGAGATGTTCGTCGCCGATCAGCTGGTCCGTGAACGCCGATCCCTGATTGGCGGCGCTGGGCCAGTTCTGCGCCATCACCCAGCGCTCGCGCGCGCTATCATAATATCGGATTGAAAAACCACGCTGGCTCGCTTCTTCCGGCTTGTCCCGGTCCCAAGCAAGTTCGACCAAGGCTTTACCGCCGAGCACCGGAAACACGCGTTGATGCGTCCAGCTTCCTTCTTTCTCGTGATAGAATTCACCTTCTGGTTTGCTGCGCCAATTTGCGCTCCACTCGCCAATCCAGAAGTCGAAGGCGCGGTGCTCTTCGCTTGCATATTGATCGTTCACGCGCGCATCCAGCGCATCAGCCCAACTGGGCGAGGCATCCTTGATGATTGGCATGCTGGCGCAACCGGTAAGCGCCATAATCATAGCAGCGCACATAAACTTGTTCATCAGATCTCCAATTCATCCCAACGCTTCTCAATTATATGCGACGATGCACGCAATACTTGTATTGCCACAATAGGCTGGCGTCAGCGCAGCCGAGCGCGTAAAGTGGCCTCGCCTTTGAAATTCGCAAGATTGGCAACCCGTGATGCAGCTCCTTACCGCCGTCCCCGCGAATGCAAACGATCTCGCTTTGATGTATGAACGCACGCCGCGCGAGGGGCTGGTGTTTTCCGGCATACTGCATCAAGAGCGTTTCGATATGGACGGCGGCTTCAACGAAGATCTCTCCTGCGCTGCAATTGCGTGGTCGGCGGGCGGCGCGGAAGATTATCATGCACGCGGCGCCAGGCCGGTCACCTTGCGATCAGCCGGCGCCATCAGTCTCGCACGCGGCGCGCGTTACGCCTATTGCGCCAAAGGCGAGGCGCCGTTTCGCTCCAATATGATATCCTTTCCGCACTGGATCACGGAGGGCGCAAATCTGAGTGCGCTCGACCAACCTGATTGCGTCAATCCCGACAAAAGAAATCTGGCGACAAAGCTGCTTCGGCCGTCCGCGCAAGCGCAACGCCTGATGGACGCCATCGTGCAATCATGCCGGTCAGGCGCGAGTGATAATGACTGGTATGCTGAAAATTGCGCGTTGCTTTACGAAGCCTTGCTTGACGCACAAGACAGCCGCGCCGCCGCGGAGGCGCAGCTGGACGCGGTGAAACCGTCAACCCGAACCGAACTCGCCCGCCGCGCAGGGCTTGCCAAGAGCTGTATTCTTCAGCGCTTTGGCGAAACGGGTCTCTGCCTGAAAGAGATCGCGCGCGAAGCGTGCCTGTCGCCCTATCATTTGATCCGCGTCTTCCGGGTGATGAGCGGCGCCACACCCATGCAGTATCTGGCGCTGGCGCGCATGGACGCCGCAATGCGGCTGCTGAAAGAAACCAGATTATCAGTGACTGAGATTGCTGGGCGCGCCGGCTACTCCGACCGCACGGCGTTCTTCAAAGCCTTCCGCAAGCATTTCGGGATGGCGCCAAGTGCAGTTGAACGGCGTTTTTGTTAAGCGCCGAGCCGTTCGACCTTCAAAGAAAAAACCATCCATTTAAGCGATTGGCGAATATACAAACTTGTCGTATTGAGGTTTTTGAGCTGAAACACCTCCCGGCCGAAGGCAGATTCATGCAAGTTGACGTCACCATCACGCGGATGGATCTGGTAAGGGTCAATCTTTACTTGTGGCCAAGGATTAAATGGACCTGGTTCCAGGTGGTTGGTTTGTTCGTGGTCTGCGTCACCACGACGATCCTAACTCTCGATAATTTTTCGATTGACGATCTTGGATTGATTATAGCTATCTCGGCCCCGATTGCAGTTGTCTTTTCAATGTTTGTCTTCGCGTTGTGTTTGACAATAAACGTAGCGGCGGCCTCCCCCCGCACCGGCCTTGGCGCGCATCATTATGAGCTTAAAGAAGAAGGCTTGCGAGAATCAACAGAGCTGAACGAAGAAATATCGAAATGGAAAACCTTTGATCGCGTTTGGAGGTCCAAAGACTATATTCTCTTGAAAAAACATTGGGCAGCGATGCATATGTTTCCAGCGCGATGTTTTGATTCGCGAAAACGGTATGATGCGTTTTACGACGCGATCGAAGCCCGTGTTAAAGCCGCAAGCAGCACCAGCGCCTAATTCTTTCGCTTGGCTTTCGCGTTGGCCATCAGCCGTTCGACTTCGCGCATGATCGCATCGTCGTCGGACGCCGACGGCACGTCATTGGCGTCAAGATAGCAGTCTAGCGCCTCAAGAATAATCGCCTGGCACGACATTTCGAGATCGCGCGCCGCCAGCCGCAAGCGCACCAGATCGCGGGCCGGCATGCGCAAGGTCACAATCGCCTTGCGTGCAAGGACGCCGCCCGGCGTTCCAGTTTGCGCGCGCGCAGGTCTTTCCGTGCGCGGCGGAATGGTCCAGTTTTTCGGCGTCTCGTTATGAACGCGCCTGCGCACGCCGCTTGAATGCACCAGACGGACATCGGGCCGTCCCGACTGGGATGGCGTGCGCGGATTGTCCGCATACAACTTTTCGATGGCGTCTTCTTTGATCGTGCGCGGCGCGCCGGGGCTGTTCGCCGGCTTCATTGGCCGCATGTCGATGTCGATGCCTTCATGAGCGACGGCATCGACCGCAGGCAATGCCTCGCCCTTGCGGGCGAGCAAGCTCGAGGTGAGCGAAGCGTAGCCGTTCTCGGACGGCGATGCGTTGGGTGCATATGCGCTCATTGCGCCGCCCGCCGTCCAAAGACGCGATTATGCGCGTTGCCCATTGCGCCCATTTGATCGTCGCCGCTGCGATAGCCGCCATCGGCGCGTTGCAGACGCTCATAAAGGTAGGTCCACAACGAGGAAATTTCCTGTGCGGACTGACAGAACGGATCGATTTCCATCACCGTGCGGCCGTCAATCATCGACGCAGCGAAATCGACGCGATGATGGATCGTGGTCGGCGCCACCGTGCCATGCTGCGACAGCGCGACCGCGGCTTCAGACGTAATCCGCGCCCGCGGGGTCGCGCCATTGACGACGAAAATAAGCGGCTTGCCGCGCGCCTCGGCGATATCGACGGTCGGCCCGACAGCGCGCAGATCATGCGGGCTCGGCCGGGTTGGCGCGACAACAATGTCTGCGAAGCTCACCACCTCGGAGATCGCTCGCGTCACCGCCGGCGGCGTGTCGATCACGACAAGGCGAAAACCCTCTTCGCGGGCGCTGTCGAGATCGTAAAAAAGATTTGAAAACACCGACTGGATGAAGGCGGGCGACGGATCTTTCCGCACGTTCCACCATTTCGCGAGCGAGCCTTGCGGATCGGTGTCGATCAACGCAACAGGCCCCGCGCCTTGACGCTCGGCCTCCACCGCAATGTGCCCCGACAAGGTCGTCTTGCCCGATCCACCTTTTTGCGATGCGAAAACTATGACACGCATCGATGACAGCATGCGCCCTCCAAAACAGTCACAAATACATGACGCCCGGAAATCATGGCACAAGACGAATTAACGCCGCGCATGAACGGCGATGAAAATTTGGTTCAAATTGGCGGGGATGCGTTCAGCCTAAGGGCTGAAAAAAATGCCGGCGACAACCTAGATACGCAAGGCCGCCGCCAGCAACAGAACCTATAAGGTAAACCCCTTAAACGAGGCTTAAGCACGGCGAAGAAAATTTGTGGAGCGCTGGAACGGTCTGATCTCCGCGATGTCCGGGAATGACGCATCTGTTCAGGCGCTTAAGAATAGGCGGTCATCTCGCCCATATCGTTGATGTTAATGTCCGACACTAAGATCGCCATCATCCGGGTTATATGGGCGATGCGGGGGTTGGTGTCCCAATCCCAATAGCGCAAAACCGCCCGGGAAAAGTCGCGGGCCATGGAATCGAAGACGCCGAGCAGGCGTTCCGCGCGTTCGCGCGCTTCATCGGTTTCCGCATTGTTGAGCAGGAACTGGTAAAAATCATCGCGCGGCACGCCGAGGCTTTTGCACAGAACCGCATAAGGCTCGCCGCCGGCGTCACGCAAAATCCGGCTAGACAGATCCCGGCTGACGCCGCCGATCATGGCGATGGCGTCGATAATTTCCTGAGATGGGTATTTGCATCCGGCGGCCAGCGTGCGTTTGACCACATCCATAGAGACCGGCTCGCCATTCACGCCGCGCGGACGGTGACGGCGTTCCGACAGGACAAGAATGTCCTTGACGATCGTATCGTTGTCGCCGCCGCGGAAAACACGCGCATAAAGATCCTGTAAAGCATCCTGAATGATGCTGCGATCCAGCGAAAAGCGGGTCAGAATGCGGCGGCGGCGTTCGCCATCAACCCACCAGAACATGATGAAGCCGTGTGCCGGCTCCAGCTCCGGACGGCGCAACAACAGCGATTGCAAGTCTTTGTTGGCGGAACTTAGCGCCACCAGCTTGTTCACGGCGTTCGGCGAGAGGGTGCATTCCTCGCGTTTCAGCACAAGTTTGCACACATCCATTTCATCATAGGCGAGACAGGCATCGGCGACCGCCGTCGACAGATCGAGCCGGCGCGCAATCTTCATGCGATGCGCCGTGGTTCCATCTCGCGCCGCCTCAATCAGCAAAGCCTCTGGCAGATTGTCGGCGCCGCCCAGAATTTTTTCAGCAACCGCGGCCTCATCAAGAATCAACATGCGCACCAGCGCCGGCGGGCATTCGGAAACGCGGCAGACGCGCTGGGCGACTTCGATGCGAATGGATTCCTCCACCTTGTCGAGCACATGCAGGAGAATATCAGCCACCAGCGCGCGCTCGTTTGAGGAAATCTTGCCGTTGGGCAGCACGACGATATCGGTGAGCTTGCGAACCATAAGCGCACGCACGCTCGGCCCGGATGGGCTGAGCGGGGTCAACATCGTCTCAGCATCCGGCTTCGGCCCCTGCGGGGCGCCGGACCGGCTTTCACCTGCGGCGTCAAAATCAGTCATGAGCGCGAATTTCGCCTTTCCTCGCGAGCCCCCGGGCTTTGAAAACCCCAGCCCTGGAAAAACCGTTGTAACCGGAACACCGTTAACGGGGGATTTCACTTTTAGCGCCGGTTTTCCAAGACCTCAGCGCCCGGCGATGCTAGGGTCGGCCCGAAAGCTGTAAGGAATTCGTTGTGACCGGACCAAATCATAAGCCCAGCCTGAATATTTCCCGCCTGGCGTCTGCGGCGCTGATCGCCGCGGCCATGAGCGCTGCTGCGGGTTGCGCCACCAGCGCCGATTTAGCGGCCCTGCGCGAAGAGCCGGGATTCGCCGCCGGCTATGGCGATGGCTGCTCGACCGCCACTGAAGAAGATAAGAGCTTTTCAACCAAAACGACCCGGGATGCGTATTCCTTTGACAATGACGCCGCGTACCGCGCCGGCTGGCGGCAGGGATATCTGGAGTGTTCGCACACGACGCCGGAAGCAAAAGACGGCGGCCGAATTTTAGGCGAGCGCAACGAATATTGACGACCGGTTAACGCGGCGGGGCGCCAGACGCCTTCGCCATACCAGCAAAGATCAAACAACAAAAAAGGCGCTCACAAGGAGCGCCTTTTTTCGTGTCGTGCGGTTTCCCGCTTATTGATTGGTCGCCGTATCGTCTTCTTCCGTCGCTTCCGGCGCGGAATCGGTTTCCGTCGAGGCAGCCGCGTTCGGGTTTGTCCGCGATGGCGGGCCCGCAGCGATCAAGGCTTCACATTCAGCGATCCGCGTTTCGCGGCGTTGAACATCAGCCGGGTCAGGCCGGCGGTTCTGCAGATCTTCAATGCGCGCCTGCTGTTCAAAACGGACAATGTCGTCTTCGCAAGCGGCTTTGTTCTGCTCCCATTCGATGCGCAGGCCTTCCCAATAAGTGTTCACCACCGCGTCGATATAGGTGATCCAGTCGGAAGCGCGGCGGCGCGACGCTTCATAGGCCTGCGCGCGAACAAACGCCTGACGCGCGCTCGCCCAGATACCCGTGCTTGCAGGCCCTGCCTGGCTGAACCGCGCCGTGCCGAGCAACAGCCATGCGTCGCCTGTATCCTTGCGATCAAGGCCGCCGCGATTAAGCGCGCTTTCAAGCGCTGTTTGCGATGCTGCGTATTGTTCGTCAGCAAGCAGCACCATGCCGAGGCGGTAGTAAAGCTCGCCCGTTTCGGCGCCGCGCGCCGCTTCGCGCAGGATCGGAATAGACTTCTTGTGTTCGCGGGCCTGGCTCCAAAGCTGCGACAGGAGAATAAGGTTCTTCTGCACGCGCTTGACGTTGCCCGCGTTCATTTCGCGCTCAAGCATAACCGCGCCGCGATACGGATTGTCGAAGAATGAATAATACTGAACCAGCGTCAGGATTTCATTTTCGTTCTTGATCAAGCCAGCGCGATACGCGACCTCAAGCACCGAAAACGCTTCCTTGTCTTTGTTCTGAACCGAATAAGAACCGGAAAGCTGCGTCCAGTAGCCTTTGTCATTCGGCCAGTAATTGACCATCCGCTCAAGCAGCGGCGCGCGCTTTGCGTTATCGTTCAGTTCCGAATAAATGAGATTCAAAAGATCGAAATACCCTTTGCGCGGCTCGGCGCCCATATTGGCGACCGCCTGTTCCGCCGGGCTCAGCGCTGCGCGATAGTTCGGCGGAGAAATCTGCGTGTAAGCGGCAGCGAGCAAATAATACGCGTTCGGATCAACGGTCACACCGCAAGTGCGCGCAAGTTGAATCCACTGATTGAGGCCATTAATGGCGGTCTGATATTGCTCAAGCTGGAAATTCAGCTGAGCGATATAATAACGCAGCTGATTGTTGCGTGCGGCTGGCAGACCATTGGCGTTGAGCGCAGCCTGCAGGTCCGCAAGCGCGCCGCGATAATCTTCCAGGTTGATTTTGACGTTGGCGCGCAATTCATACAGCGTCGCCTTGTCATACGGCTTCATGGAGTCACCGCGATTGGCGAGCAGCGTATTAAATGCGGTCAGCGCAGCCGGGAATTGGTCCGTCTGCATCAATTCGTAGATTTTGGAGATTTCAGCGCCATTGCGCGGATCAAGCGTTTTTGAAGCGCCGCCCTCTTCCGCATCGCATTGCGCGTTTTGCGCGATCGCTGCGGTCGGCGCCGCGAACACCATCACAGCGGCTGCGGAAACAGCGACCGAAAAACCAAGCTTACGATAATTCCCACGCATTTTCATCATCCTGCGGTCTCGACCCCTGATTACAGCAGTCTCTTTCTCGTTTTGCCGGCCCCAAAAACGGGCCCATGTTAGCGAGCCCCGAAACGGAACCCTGTCCGCCACCCCAAATAACGGGCTGGCTGGCGATTACCCGTCCGACAACTCAAATCTCACGACCGTTTGCACGCCGCGCCGCCATTCCGGCGTGTTGTCGACAATCTTCGGCTGGTACTTCCAGCGTTCGACCGAACGTTCGGCCGCGCGATTAAGACAGCTATTTGAACTTTCAACCGTTGTAATGTTGGTGGTTTGCCCGTCTGGCGTCACGTCGAACTGAACCATGACGGACTCAGAGGCCTTTGCGCGCGTCATGCAGCGTTCGGGATATTGCGGCGGAATCCGCACCAGCGGCTGCGCGTCGCGATCCGGATTGAACCCCGAACCGATGGAAAGGTTGGCGTTGATCGTCGGGATCTGCGCCGCAACGCCATTCAGCGCCGGACGGTTCGACGGGTCATTCACGGCTGGCGGCGGCGGCGGCGGCGCATCCAGCGTCGGCCGCTTAATGTCGCGGTTCGCGTTGTTCAGATCCGTGTCGTCGATCTGTTGCGTGATTTTGATGTTGACCGCGTCCGTCGCCTCATCCAGCTTCAATGGCTGCTTGATGAGCGAGGCCATCATCAAGAACAAGGCGCCGGTGACCAAGACCGAAACCGGAATGCCAACAATCAACCGAATCGTCGATCCCATGATCGCGCTCCTTATTTGTTCTCTGTCGAGACAGCGACGTCTTCAACGCCGGTCGCCCGAATTTGCGTCACAACCTCTACCAGAAGGCGGGTTTTCGACTTGGCGTCAGCCTGGACAACCGCGGTCCCTTTCGGGTTTTCGCGAACAAGCTGTTCGACAATCGCTTTGACAGCCTGCAACTCGACTCGCTCCTTGTTGATCCAGATTTCGTCATTTTCGGAAATGGCGACGATGATCGAGGCCAGCCGGCGCTCTTTCGCTGTCACCGCGTCCGGGCGGTTAATCTCAACGCCGGGCTCTTTGACGAAGGTCGAGGTCACGATGAAGAAGATCAACATAATGAAGACGATGTCGAGCAGCGGCGTGACGTTGACGTCTTCGTCAGCGTTGCCGGATTCAGATGAAAAACTGCGTCTCGCCATAAACTTTCCGCCTACAAATCAATTTCACCACAGCC